>JBIOYF010000370.1:0-9247 GCA_044870035.1 Dehalococcoidia bacterium | reverse complement strand
CGTCCGCGATCGAGCAGCAGGGCGAGGCCATCGCGTTCGACGCGGACGGCCGCGGGTACACCACCGTCAGCGAAGGCCAGTACCCACCGCTGCACCACTTTGCGGCTGCGCGCTAGGCTATGATACGTAGCGCCGAGGGCAGCTCAAGAGCTGCCCCTACACGATCGGAATGACATATCGTGCCCACTACTAAAGTCGAACGGATCCAGGACGAAACGCTGCGCACCTCTCTGGCCGCGGCGCACAGCTCGCTCCGGGCGGGCGAGTACATCGACGTCGTCCGGCGCGCCGCGGACGCCTACCTCGAACTGCTGCGGCGCAAGCCCGACCTGCTGGATGGCCTGATCGGGCGGATGCGGATCATGATGTTCCCGCGCCTCGGGGCGAGACTCGATCCAGTGGAGGGTCAAACGCAGCCGGCGCTGACGTGGGAGCGCGAGACCTTCGGCTTCTCCGAGGCGGTCACGTACTTCGAGTTCGCGGTGGATGCGCTGGTCCGGGAAGGGCTGTAACGGCGACGAGCCACAGATTGACACAGATGACACAGATTGTTTGGGATTGGGCGCATGCCCATGCGCCCCTACATGGCCCTCGCTCCGCTCGGAATGACATCGCCAGTTGATCGCTGACTGCTTCATCTGTGCCACGTGCGGCGTGCAATACGCCGAGTCGTCGACACCGCCGGAACGCTGCGTCATCTGCGAGGACGAACGCCAGTACGTCGGCTGGGGCGGCCAGCAGTGGACCACGCTCGACGCCATGCGCGCGGAGGGCCGCTCGAACGAGATCCGAGAGATCGAGCCGGGCCTGCACGGCATCGGCACGCGGCCGCACTTCGCGATCGGCCAGCGGCCGCTCCTGGTGCAGACGCGCTCCGGCAACGTCCTCTGGGACTGCCAGAGCTTCCTCGATGACGCGACGATCGAAGCTGTCCGCGCCCTCGGCGGCGTCAACGCGATCAGCGCGTCGCACCCGCATTTCTACGGCATCATCGTCGAGTGGGCGCACGCGTTCGACGCCACGATCTTCCTGCCGCGTGCCGACGAGCCGTGGATCACCCGCCCCGACGCGTCGATCGTGCTCTACGAAGGCGTGCGCGAGCTCGTCGCCGGCGTGACGCTGGTCCAGACCGGCGGCCACTTCGAGGGCAGCGCCGTGGTCCACTGGGCGGACGGCGCCGGCGGGAAGGGCGCGCTCCTCGCGGGCGACACGATCCACGTCGTGCAGGACCGGCGCTTCGTCACGTTCATGCGCAGCTACCCGAACCAGATCCCCCTACCCGCCCCGGCCGTGCGTGCTATCGTAGACGCCGTGCGCCCGTACGACTTCGACCGGCTCTACGGCGGCTGGTGGCCGCTGGTGGTCGAAAGCGACGCCAAGCGCGCGGTCGAGGCGTCCGCGGAGCGGTATGTGCGTTGGATTTCGAAGTAGTGTCACCCTGAGCGCAGCGAAGGGTTTTTCGGGACATTCTGCCCGCCCCTGCCGTCCGCCAGCTGTGCCTCTCTCCTGGGCCGTCCTCTCACGCCTGTGCGCTCCAACGGAAATGTGTTAGATAGGTTGTCGTCTCTCCCGGAGGGACAGATTCCTCGCTTCGCTCGGAATGACATTTCGTACGTGGTGTAAGGAGCACAGCGCATGGACATCGCTGGTAAGGTTGCACTTGTCACCGGCGCGGGATCGGGCATCGGCAACGCGTCCGCGGTCCGGCTGGCCGCCGAAGGCGCGTCGGTCGTCGTCGTCGACGTCGATGAGGCTCACGCGAACGACACGGTGGCGCAGATCGAGCTGGCCAAAGGTAAGGCAGCGTCCGTTCGCGCGGATGTCACCCAGGTGCATGACGTCCGGCGCATGATCGAGTTCGCTGAGGAGACCTACGGCGGCCTCGACATCCTGTACAACAACGCCGGCATCATCACGCGGGAGCCGCGCTATCCCGACACCGAGCCCGAGCACTGGACCCGCATGCTGGACGTCAACCTGCGCGGCGTGATCCTGGGCACGCAGTTCGCGATCCACGCGATGCGCAAGCGCGGCGGCGGCGCCATCGTCAACACAGCGTCGATGGCCGGCATCGGCTCCGGCTTCGCGCCCAATCCGGTCTACTCGGCCAGCAAGGGCGGCGTCGTGCTCTTCACCGCGTCGATGGCGCCGTGGAAGGACGAGGCGAACATCCGCGTCAACTGCGTCTGCCCCGGCGTCGTCGACACGCCGATGCTGCGCGGCGTGCGCGAGGTGACGCCGGAGGTGCAGCACGCGCTGAACGAGCGGCTGGGCGGCATCCAGGTCCTGACGCCCGAAGAGATCGCCGACGCCGTCATAGAGCTGATCGTCGACGACTCGCTGGCCGGCCGCGCCATGATGGTGCGCAATGGCCGCCCGCGCGAGCTGCTGCGCATGTCGGACATGCCGCGGATCTTCTAGAAGGTTGCGCTGCTCAGCGCGGAGATCCGGAGCGTAACACGCACCTCATCGTCGACGATCATACCGGCGCTCCAGCCCAAGCCGAAGGCGTGGCGGCTTAGGACTGTTGAAACATGGAACGACGCGCGGCGCGAGCCGTCACCGTCCGCCGTTTGCCCTTCAAACCGCGTCACGAGCGTGACTTGCCGTGTTACATCCCGCACGGTGAGATCGCCGCTCACGTCCCACCGGTCCTCTTCGATCTTCTCGACGCGGCTGCTGCGAAACGTCATCCGTGGATAGCGAGATGCGTCGAAAAACTCGCTTGAGCGCAAGTGCGCGTCTCGCAATGCGATCCCCGTGCTCAGAGAGGTTACGTCGATTGACGCGGTTGCGGCCGATTTTGTTGGATCGTCGTCGTCGATCGTCAGGCTTCCTTCGACCGGACGGAGGTGGCCAGTGAGTGTCGCGAAGAACAGATATGTCAGCGAGAACTGCGCCGAAGATGCCAGCGGATCAATGATCCAGGTGCCGGCCGCGCTCTGCGCACGCGGTAGCACTAGGCCGATTGCGTCCGAGGGGTGAGGACCGCAAAGCCGGCGCCGAAGCCATTCACCAGCAGAGCCATCAGGGGAATCAGCGGGCTGAGCAGAGGGGGCACCTGGATGTCCGGCGCCGGAGCGTTCGGGTCAAAGACAACTGCGTCGGCTTCGTGCAGTCGACCGCCCAACCAGTAGCGAGCGGCAGGAGTTGCGGAGAGGTTCTTCAGCCACTGCGAACGTCCGCCTCGCGACGTGCTGACAACGATCCGCCCGTCGAACACGGTCGCCAGAACCGGCGTGCGGTGGAGCCGGCCCGTCCGCCGACCGGTCGTCTCCAGCACGATGAGGCCGCTGGGCGAGATGCCCGGCGCGCCGCAGCCGGCCCGCACCGCCGGCTCGACGAAGGCGTTTAGGGCATGAAAGAACTGAGCTTCCAGGGCTTCCCAGAGTCGCATGTTATGTCTACGGCCATCGTACCGCAGCCGGCTCAGTCGCGCCTGGGCGCAGGACATCTGATTCACGAACCCTTTTTCGCCCTATCCAGCCTTGACGAATGCGCTATAATCAGCTAACTTAGCGCTTGCTAGAACAACGGTAGAAAGGAAGCCGGGCTGATGGCGATAGACCGTAAGCGAGACTACCTAACCGACTACGACATTTTCGATCCGGAGTACATCAAGAACCCGTTCCCCGCGTGGGACGAGATCCGGTCGAGCGGTTGTCCCGTGGCGCACACCGAGCGGCGCGGCGCATCTTGGATGCCGACGAAGTACAAGGACCTGTTCGCGATCGCGCAGGACATCCAGCACTTCTCGTCGCGCGACGTGCTCGTCGCGCCGCAGGGCCCACCCTCCGACAACTGGGAAGAGGATGAGATCCCTGAAGTGCTGCGCGACTACGACGTCGGCGCACCGCCGATCACGTCGGACCCGCCGATCCACACGTGGGCGCGCCGGCTGCTGCTACCGCCGTTCTCGATCCGCGCGATCGCGAAGTACGAGCCGGAGACGCGCGCGCTGTGCGCGTCGCTGGTCGAAGGCTTCGTCGACAAGGGTCGGGCGGACGGCGCCGTCAACTACGCGCAGCAGATCCCGCCGCGCGTGATCGCCAGTATGCTGGGCATCCCGCAGGAAGAGGCCGACACGTTCACCGAGTGGGTGCGCAACTTCCTGGAGCTTGGCCTGACGAACACGGACCTGCAGAGCGACGCTGCGCGCAACATCTTTACGTACCTCTGGGAGCGGATCCAGGAGCACAAGGACAACCCGAAGGACGATCTCATCACGTACCTGCTCAACTCCCAGGTCGCTGGCGAGCCCGTCCCCGAGCCGCACATCCTGGGGACGTCGTTCCTAATCTTGCTGGCCGGCATCGACACGACGTGGAGCTCGATCGGCTCGGCGTTCTGGCACCTGGCGCAGCACCCGGAGGACCGGAAGTTCATCATCGAGAATCCCGACAAGATCAACACGGCCGTCGAAGAGCTGCTGCGCGCCTACTCGCCCGTGACGATGGCGCGCTACGTGGCCGAAGACCACCAGTACAACGGCTGCACAATGCACGAAGGCGACCGTGTGCTGATGAACTTCCCGGCCGCGAACCGCGATCCGGACGTCTTCCCCGATCCCGATAAGGTGATCATCGACCGGGCGGTCAACCCGCACATCGCGTTCGGCGTGGGCATCCACCGCTGCGCCGGTTCGAACCTGGCGCGGATGGAGATGCGCGTGTCAATCGAGGAGTTCCTCAAGCGCATCCCGGACTTCCGGCTCGAGGACCCCGACGCCGTCACCTGGGCGGGAGGTCAGGTGCGCGGCCCGCGCTCGATGTATCTCGTGTGGCCGTAATGCGCATTCGCGTTGACGGCACGAAGTGCCAGGGGCACAACCGCTGCTGGACGATCTCCCAGGAGCTCTTCGACCTGGACGAGCTCGGCAACGCGCACGAGAAGAACGACGGCGTCGTGCCGGCGGAGCTGGAGGAGAAGGCGCGCCTGGCGATCGCGAACTGTCCGGAGCGGGCGATCTTCACGGTGCGGGAAGCAAAGAAATAGCATTCGTCCAATCTCCGCACGTACAGGTAGCCGAGGCCTGCCAGCCTCGGCTACCTGTTTTGTTGAGCTGGCGCGCTTGAGGGTGGAGAGACATGCCCTTCGCTTCACTCAGGGCGACACGGCGGCACCCTTCGCTTATGGTGGCGGAAGCAGGCCCCCTTGCGGCTAAGGCGCCGATTGGGGAGACTGCTTGTCGATGCGAACGATAGCGGCTCTCGTGGTTGTCCTGGCATTCGGCGCAGCGCTTGTGGCGTGCGAGGACACCGGCAAGGACAACGGCGGCAGCGCGACGTCGACGCCCGCCGCGTCGAACACGCCCGGCGCAACGTCGCCCGCGACCACCCCGATACCGACGGTGGAGGGCGAGCCGACGGTGACGTCGTCGGGACTGCAGATCTACGAGATCACGGCCGGCACGGGGCAGGAGGCCAGCGCCACCGATACGATAACCGCTCACTACACGGGATGGCTAGAAGATGGCACTATGTTCAGCACATCTTATGGCGGAACACCACCACAGTTTTCGCTGGCCGGTGGTGTGATCCAGGGCTGGACAGAAGGGGTGCCGGGTATGAAGGTCGGCGGCAAGCGCCGTCTGGTCATTCCATCCGACCTGGCCTACGGCGCGGAGGGGCGGCCGGGAACCATTCCGCCCAACGCCGCGCTGACGTTTGACATCGAGCTGGTATCGATTCCGTAGGCCCCGTCCCTGCGGTGCAGGGATGCTTCCGCCTAAGGCGGACAAGTGGCTTCGCCAGGCATGGCAATCGAGGCGGACGAACCCAGGCGTCCGCCCTACGCTTTTCCTGGCGCCCTGAATCTGCAGCGGGCTTGACAGCTATCTTGTCGAGGTTGCCGGAGGCGTGGTAAACTAGCCAAAAGCGTTCCTCGTCCTCGACCGGCAGCTCCACGCACCGCACTCGACGACCAGGGAGCCAAAACAAGGAGGCGTCGAGTGGCTTACACCGACAAAACACTAACGTGCCAGGATTGCGGACAACAGTTTACGTTCTCCGCCGATGATCAGGAGTTCTTCGCCTCAAAGGGCTACTCCGAACCGAAGCGCTGTCCCGCGTGTCGCTCCGCCCGCAAGGCCGAGCGTGGTGGTGGCGGCGGCGGTGGTGGCGGCGGTGGCGGGTACGGCGGACCGCGCCAGATGTACCCGGCGACCTGTGCCGAGTGCGGCAAAGAGACGGAAGTGCCGTTCGAGCCGCGCGGCGACAGGCCCGTGTACTGTCGCGACTGCTTCTCGCGGCGCTCACCGGCGCGCAGCCGCTTCTAGGTCCTAGCGTCTCAAAGAACTGTCCCTGTAGCCGAGGCTGGAAAGCCTCGGCTACAGAAGGCGTTGTTCGCCCGCACCCCTAGCTGCCGCATTCCCCTTCCTTCGACCTTGCTCAGGACAGGCTCCCGCGAGGGGAGAGGGGCCGAAGATGAGCGCGTCGCGGATAGAAAGCGGCGTCGGTATTCTTCCGGCGACGGGCTAGGAGGCCTCGGCTGCAGCGGGCGTTGTTCGCCTGGACTCGACGTGCGCGTCGAGCCAGCGGAGGATGTCGTCCAGCACCTGCTGCTGCTCCGGCTCGTTGAGCACCTCGTGATAGAGCCCCGGGTAGAGCTTGAGCAGCTTGTCATCCGTCGACGCGGCTTCGTAGAGGCGCCGGCTCCCTTCGGGATCGGTGAGGGCGTCCTCTGTGCCGTGCACGATGAGCAGCGGCAGCGCGAAGCGATCGAGGTGCGCGTTGGTCTCCTGGCCGGCCTTGATCATGGCGACCAGCGTGCCGGCCGCCATACCGCGCCGGTAGACCAGCGGATCGTTATCGTAGCGGGCTACGACGTCCGGATCGCGGGAGACGTCGCCCGCGTTGAGCTTGCCCAGCGGCAGCCTGGGGAAAAAGCGGCCGATCAGCCGGAGGAGCCACAGGACCGGCCGCGGTGCGCCGCGCCGGGCGCGCAGGCCGGGCCCGCTCAGGATGATGCCCGCGATGCCCGACGGTCGAGGCTGGAAAGCCTCGGCGACGTCATGCTGGCGGACGGCGAAGAGCGCGACGATGCTGCCGCCCATGCTGTGTCCAAGCAGAAAGAGCGGCCTGCCGGGGTGGCGCTGCCGGACGTCCGCTAGGACGGCGTTCAGATCGGCGAGGTACTCATCGAACGAGCGGACGAACGCGCGCCGGCCCGGCGACTTGCCGTGCCCGCGCAGATCGAACGCCTCGACGGCGTAGCCGCGCTCGACGAGCGCGGCGCCGACGTGATCGTAGCGGCCGCTATGCTCGGCGTAGCCGTGGACGATCAGAACGACGGCCTTCGGGTCGCCGTCGGGCAGCCAGCGCCGGGTCAGGAGCGGCGGGCCGTCGGAGGTGACGGTGGACTCTTCGCGGCGCATTGGTCTGAGGGTAACACGGCACGACGCTATGCGCGGCCGCGGGCCGGAAACGGCGCGCCCTCTTCTGAGGCCTTGACACTCGGCGGGCACGCGTGGCACCGTTTGCGCGGGGGACTAGTCGAGCCAGGAGGAAAGCATGGCATCCGCAGAGCACAAGGTGTTAGGCAAGCCGGACGAGACGCGCGAATTTCCGAACGGGAAGGTCGAGCTGATCAACATCGGCAACGGCGTGGTCGGCCGGCTCACGCTGCAGCCCGGCTGGAAGTGGTCGAACGACGTGAAGCCGATCGCGAAGACGGAGTGGTGCGAGGCGCCGCACTTCCAGTACCACGCCTCGGGGACGCTCCACGTGAAGATGCAGGACGGCTCAGAGTTCGACGCCGGGCCCGGCGCCGTCACGGCGTTGCCTTCCGGCCACGACGCGTGGGTCGTCGGTAACGAGCCTGTCGTGCTGATCGACTTCCACGGCGCGAGCAACTACGCGAGGTAGACTGACCTACCTCTCCCCATAGCCGCCTCTCCTCTGAGGAGAGGGGGGACGTTGCTTCGGGGATTGTCGTCACCGCTTGCTCCCCTACCCCATCATGGAGGTACACTCGCAGCGCATTTTCCTTCGTCTCTGAAAGGTAGGTCCCACCATGGCTGATCCTTCGACAAGCTCAGGACAAGCTGACGTCCTCTTCGACAAGCGACCGGACGGCGTGGCGCTGATCACGCTGAACCGGCCGGACAGCCTGAACGCGATGGGCGGCCAGCTCATGCTGCTGCTGGCGCAGCACCTGAGCCAGTGCGCCCACGACACCTCGGTGCGCTGCGTGGTGCTGACGGGCGCCGGACGCGCGTTCTGCGCCGGCGGCGACGTGAAGAGCATGCGCGGCGGCGGCGTTGGCGCGAACCCGGCGAACGGCGCTCCGCAACAACAGGTCGCGGCGCCACCGGCACCAGCGGCCGACGGCGCGCGGCCTTCGGCGTTCAACGCCCTCGATCCCTCGGTGGGCATGCTGCGCGAGTCGCAGATGCGCACCAGCTACGTCCTGCACACGATGGGTAAGCCGACGATCGCGGCGGTGAACGGCCACGCCGTCGGCGCGGGGCTGAGTCTGGCGCTGGCGTGCGATCTGCGTATCGCGTCGGATAAGGCGAAGTTCGGCACGGCGTTCCGCAACGTCGCGCTCAGCGGCGACTTCGGCGGGAGCTATTACATGCAGCGGCTGGTCGGCATGGGGAAAGCGCGTGAGCTCTACTTCACGGCGGAGATCATCCAGGCGGACGAGGCGCTGCGCATCGGCATGGTGACGCGTGTCGTCCCGCACGAGGCGCTGATGGACGAAGCGATGGCCTGGGCGGCCAAGATGGCCTCCGGGCCGACGGCGACGCTCGCGCGCACGAAGGAGAACCTGAACCTCGGTGAGTACAGCGACTTGCGAACGCTGATGGACCAGGAGGCGTTCTACCAGCGCCTGACCAGCCTGACGAACGACCACCGCGAGGCTGTGAAGGCCTTCGTGGACAAGCGCGAGCCGAAGTTCGCGGGGAACTAGACGAGGGTCAGGAGGTCAAGGGTCAAGGGCCCAGGAGGTTTGATGTGTACGCCAGGCTGGTGAGGTTTTCGTTCGTCGACGGGAAGCAAGCTGCAGCGCAGGCAATCGCGGACGACCTGGCGCCGCTGATCGCGGCGCAGCCGGGTTGCGAAGGCGTCACGGTGTTCGGCGACGACAACGACGGCGAGTACGGACTCTTCGTCCTCTGGAACTCGGAAGAACACGCCAATGCGGCCGCTCAGGTGATCCGCCCAAAGCTGGAGGAGCATCTCGCGGGCAACATCAAGGCTCCGCCGGACGCTCGACTCTTCAACGTGATCTCGAAGTGACG
>JBIOYF010000369.1:0-2928 GCA_044870035.1 Dehalococcoidia bacterium | reverse complement strand
CAGGCGCTGCTGCCCTGGGGCGCGGCCGAGCGCATCGACCGGCGCATCGACGCGACGGACCCCGACGATCTCAGCTATGCGGAGATCGAGTGCCGGCGGATGGTAATGGAGGAGGTCGACCGGCTGCGGGCGCAGGTACCAGGCTTCGACAAGGCGTACCTGACGGACGTCGCGCTCACGCTGGGGATCACCGAGTCGCGCCGGCTCGTCGGCCGCTACGTGCTGCGCCGCGAAGACCTGGACCAGCCGTTCGACGACGTGATCGCTGTCACGGGCCACTGGACGAAGTATGACTGCACGTATCAGATCCCGTATCGGTCGCTGTTGCCGCAGCGCGCGACGAACCTGCTCGCCGCCGGACGCTGCATCAGCGTCGACCACCGCGCGCACCACGCGACGAAGGAGATCCCTGCCTGCTTCGCCACGGGCGAGGCGGCGGGCATCGCGGCAGCGCTGTCGCTGTCGCGTAAGACCGCACTATCTGAGCTGGACGTTCGAGAGCTGCAGGGCGCGCTGGTGAAGGCGGGGGCGTGGCTGCCGGAGAACGCGCTTCGCGCGGAACCATAGAGCCAGGGAACCACATGACCAGCGAAATGCGACCCGGTTCTATAGTTCAGGGGTTCAATGGTTCCGTCGTTACCGCCAGCGGCCGCCCAGCGCGAGCCCGCCATCGACGAAGATCAACTCACCCGTGATGTAGGCCGCCTCGTCGGACGCGAGGAAGAGCGCCAGGTTGGCAACGTCCTGCGGCTCGCCGATGCGGCCCAGCGGCGCGAACTCTCGGCCGGACGCCTTGATCGCCTGGACGAGCCCGGCGGCGAGCGGCGTATCGATCACGCCCGGGCCGATCGCGTTGCAGGTGATCTTGTGCTCCGCCAGCTCCAGCGCCATCACCTTCGTCAGCATCTTCACGCCCGCCTTCGACGCGTGGTACGCAGCCATAAACGCCGAAGGTCGCTCGGCCGCGACCGAGGCCGTCGTAATGATCCGGCCGCCGTGGCCCTGCGCGGCCATCTGCTTCCCCGCCGCCTGGCACGAGAGGAAGACGCCGGTCAGGTTCGTCCGCACCACGGCATCCCAGTCCTCCTCCGCCGTCTCCAGGAACGGCGCAGTACGGCCGATGCCAGCATTCGCGACGAAGATGTCGAGCTTGCCCATCGTCTCGACGGTCTGCTGCACGATGCGCTCGCAGTCGGGGCGACTGGTCACGTCGGCCTCGAGCGCGAGCGTCCGGCCCTCGAAGTGGTCGATCTCGCGCGCGACCGACTGCGCCCCTTCGTAGTTCAAATCGGCGACGGCCACGTCGGCGCCCTCTTCGGCGAAGCGAATGGCGATCCCCCGGCCGATGCCGGAGCCGCCGCCCGTAACGAGCGCTACTCTGCCCGCGAGCCGCATGGCGCTATTGCACGGCGGGCGGCGCGCTGACATCGCCGTTGCCGAACGAGAACGGCGGATACTCGTCGACCAGCGAGGCGAGGTAGGCGAGCACGCGCGCGTTCCAGCGCAGGTAGTTGCGGAGATAGTTGTATCCCCATTCAGGGTAGGTGCCGTTCACCAGAACGGTGATCACGGTGCCGAGCCAGACAAACGCGCCGACGAAGCCAAGGATCGCCAACACGATACCGTGCGGGATCGCCAGAATGATTCGCAAGAGCGCTTGGCCAACCGAAGGTGTGCCGTTCGGCTGCACCTTGAAGTCCACGATTGCGGACGGATTCTCCAGCGGCAGCTTGTCGGAAAGAAGCATCGTGTATTGGTGGAAACCGAGGATGAGGCGGATCCAATTGGTCGGCCCCTTCTCAGCTTCCTCTAGGTATTTCTGCGCGCCCTTCTGCGAGATGAGGATCGCGCCGAAGACCGGGAGTGCCCACCATGCAATGCCGATGAGGCCGTTCAACAGCCAGTACAGCACGATGATCAGCAACACGCGCATTGCGGTCTGGCCTCGGTCGAACTGTTGCGTGGGACGTTGCACGTCGAAAGCTGCGGGGTACGCCATGGCAGGCCTCCTGTAGTGTGGCGCCGGGCTCGGGAGCCGGCGTCTGGGCCTGATCCTACTCGACGGCGGGCGGCCCTGTCCACGCTTGCACCGCCCGGCCCACGAGTGGTTCACTCGCAGTCGATGAGCATGCCGCGTGTCATCGATACCTGGGTCAACGTCACCATGGGCTCGGCCGGCCGGCCGGACTATCTGGTGCGCGTCGGGCAGGACTACTTCAAGCGCGAGCAGGAGATGTTCCGCGACCTCTCGGTCGGCGAGCTGCTCGAAGCGATGGACGCCGCCGGCGTCGAGAAGGCGATCCTGAGTACGACCGCGGAGAAGCCGTCGCCGCATGCGCTGTCGTTCGTCGAGGCGCGGCCGGAGCGCTTCGCCCTGTCCGCGCAGCTCGACCCACGCCGCGGCATGAAGGCGCTGCGCGCTCTGGAGTCGCTCGTCCGCTCGCAGCCGGTCGCGCTGGCGCGCATCATGCCGTTCCTGATCAATCTCCCACCGGACGACCGCGTCTACTATCCCGTGTATGCCAAGTGCATCGAGCTGGACCTGCCGATCTCGATCAACACGGGCATCCCCGGCCCGCCCATGCCGGGTAGGTGCCAGGACCCGATGTACCTAGATGAGGTCTGCCTCTTCTTCCCGGAGCTGAAGCTCGTCATGGCACACGGCGCCGACCCCTGGTGGTCGGTCGCGATCCGGCTGATGCTGAAGTACCGCAACCTGTACATGCAGACGTCCGCCTACGCTCCGAAGTACTTCCCGCCGGAGCTGATCCACTTCATGAACACGCGCGGCCAGGACAAAGTGATGTTCGCATCGGACCACCCGGTGCTGCCGTTCGAGCGCTGTATCGCCGAAGCAGAAGCGCTCGACTTCCGCGAAGGCGTGCTGGACAAGTTCCTCTACGGGAACGCGGCGAAGTTGTTCTTCAG
>JBIOYF010000368.1:0-4176 GCA_044870035.1 Dehalococcoidia bacterium | reverse complement strand
TTCGCCTAGCAGATAGACGGATAGGCCCGGCTTGACACGCCGCGGGCAGCTGGTTTGGTTGTCGTCGCTAGATGAGGCCGGCGATGGTCTGGAGGACGATGGCGGCGTCGATGCTGTTGACCGAGCCGTCGTCGTTGACGTCGGCGGCCGAGAAGCCGAGCAGCCCGTCGAGCAGGCCGGCGTCGTACTGGAGCAACAGCGACGCGTCGATGGCGTCGGTGACGCCGTCCACGTCCACGTCCCCGGTGGCGGGCTCTTCGGTGGGCTTGGGCGTCTCTGTGGCCTCGGGCGGCTCCGTCGGCTTAGGCGTCTCGGTCGGCTTGGGTGTTTCTGTCGGCTCAGATGTCTTGGTAGCCGTGGGTATCTCGGTCGGTTCAGGCGTCGCGGTCGGCTCGTGCACCTCAGCGGCTGTGGGTGTCGCGGTCGGCTCGTGAACCTTCGTGGCCGTGGCGGTGGGCTCGTGCGGCTTCGTGGGCGTGTTGGTCGCCTTCGGCCCGTCGGTGGCTTTCGGCCCGTCGGTGGGCTTGGGCCCGTCCGTGGGCTTGGGTTCGGTGGCTTTCGGATCGTCGGTCGGCTTGGGTTCGGTGGCCTTCGGGTCCTCGGTGGGCTTGGGCCCGTCGGTGGGCTTGGGCCCGTCGGTCGGCTTGGGTTCGGTGGCCTTCGGCGTCTTGGTGGCCTCCGGCGGTTCGCCGGCGCTGGCGGGAGCACTTGCCGCTGCCGCTAGGACGCCGACAACCACGAGCACGGCCAGGAGAGTGGCGGCCCCGGCTACGACCATCGGCTTCGGCAGATGCTTGACCATTCCCCTGTCCTTCGCGGTCCTCCCCAGGTGTTACGCCTTATGTCTCGGTCGGAGGGGCGTTTTCCGTAGCCGAGAGGGCTAGTCAGCCTGTCAGCTAGTCAGCTTGTCAGCGGTCAGCCGCGACGACTTGCCGGCCGGACGGAGCTGAAGCTTCGTCCCTACGAGTGCCACATCGGCGCGCCGCAGCCGTTCGCGCCGACGATGTAGAATCCAAAAGCGATGACGAGGATGAGGCCAGCCCTCCTTACCGGTCTGCTCACGGCGCTCGCAGCGGGCGCTATTGCGTACGTCTGGCTGGGCCTGCCGGTGGGGGGCGGCGAGCGCTACGACGGGCCGGCGCCGCTGACGGCGGTGATCATCGACCAGCTCAGCTTGACGTCGCCGGACCAGGCCTTCGTCGACGAGGCGACGCGGACGCTCCAGGCGGCCGGCTACACAGTCGACTACGTGCCGGGCGAGGAGGTGACGGTCGATTACTTTCGCGATCTGCCGTCGCGCGACTACGGGCTGGTGATCGTGCGCGCACACTCCGGGTTCGTGCTGCGCAACCCACAGCAGGCTGGCGACACGCGCGCGCCGACCGATACATTTCTCTTCACGTCGGAGGCATTCAGCGACGACAGGCACGTCGACGACCAGCGGTCGCGGCGGCTGAGCGTCGCCTACTACGTCGATACGGGGCTGGAGCAGCTGGACGGCGACCCGGACGCGCTGCTGCGCGCGTTCCAGACGGAGCCGCGCTACTTCGGGATCAAGCCGGGCTTCATCGAGTCGAGCGCGCGCGGCCGCTTCCGGAACTCGACGGTGGTGCTGATGGGCTGCAACGGGCTGTCGACGCAGTCGCTGGCGCAGGCGTTCGTCAAGAAGGGCGCGCGGGCGGTGGTGGGCTGGGACGAGCTGGTGACGGCGGGACACACGGACCAGGCAACGGAACGGCTGCTCGGCTACCTGCTGGGCGAAGGCCTTTCGACGCGAGAGGCGGTCGCGCGGACGGCGGCCGAGGTGGGGCCGGACCCGACGTATGGAGGGAAGCTGCTGCTGTATGAGTAGCAGTGGTTGCTGGTTGCTGGTTCAGTTGGTGCGAATGATCGGCCTGCCGCAACAACATCAAACGTCGTCCTCCCGCCGGGCCCAAGACAGACCTAAGGGTCTGTCCCTGCGGGTGCAACGACGCTCGACTCGGGATGACACTGTTCGCTATGCGTTGACGCCTTCTTGGCCTCGATGTTAGACTGAGGCACTGGAGCCGCGTGGGAGAAGGCCTGAGGGCCGTGGGTGCGGCCCTCGAATTGTGTCAGGAGCGTTGTCAGTGAAAGTCGTTGCGAAAGGTCCTTCGCCCTCCACCCCGCTGCCGCCTTCTCTTTCCCCACCCCGCTCGGCTCAGGATGACACGTGGTCATGATCGCCAGCGTTATCGGCAGTTATCCGAAGATCCCCAATCGACCGCGGCCGGCGCGCCTCCGGAACGCGATCAACAAGCGCGACCGCGGCGAGCTGACCGACGACGACGTCCGCCGCGCCGAGGACGAGGTGACGATCGAGGTGCTGCAGGAGCAGGCCGAGGCGGGCCTCGACCTGGTGTCGGACGGGCAGGTCCGCTGGGACGACGAACAGACATACATCATGCGGAAGCTGGCCGGCGTGTCGCTGCAGGGGCTGATCCGCTGGTTCGACTCGAACATGTACTACCGGCAGCCGTTCATCGAAGGGCCGCTGGCGTGGCGCGAGCCGATCACCGTCGCCGACTACACGTTCGCGGCCGAGCACAGCGCGAAGCCGGTGAAGGCCGTGCTGACCGGCCCGTGCACGCTGGCGCGGCTTTCCGTCGACAAGCACTACGGCTCGCTGGCGAAGGCGGCGTTCGCGCTGGCCGAGGCGCTGAACCAGGAGGCGAAGGCACTGCAAGACGCGGGCGCGACGTTCGTCCAGTTCAACGAGCCGGCGATCACGCAGCACAAGGAAGACATCGCGGAGTTCGTGCAGGTCGCGCAGCGGCTGCTCGACGGGCTGAACGTCGAGACGGCGCTGTACACGTACTTCGGCGACGTCGAGGGGATCTACGCACAGTTGCTTGAGCTGCCGTTCGACCTGATCGGGCTGGACTTCTGCACGAACGGCAAGAACGACGCGCTGGTGACGAAGACGCCGCCCGCGAAGAAGCTGGGGCTGGGTATCGTCGACGCGCGCAACAGCAAGCTGGAGACGTCGGAGCAGATCGCGGAGCGGATCCGGTCGCTGGGCGCGGGCGTGTCGCCGGACAAGGTCCACGTGTCGCCGAGCCACGGGCTGGAGTTCCTGCCGCGCGAAGTGGCGCAGGAGAAGCTGCGCCGGATGGCGGACGCGGTGCGTGAAGCCGAGGCGGTGCTCGTATGACAAAGAACGGACAACCCAAGGGACTGCTGACGACGACCGTCGGGAGCTTTGGCAAGCCTGACTATCTGGCGAAGGCGCGCACGGCGCACGCCGCGGGCAAGCTGTCGGCCGGCGAGCTGGCGGAGCTGGAGAAGAAGGCGACGCGCGAGATCATCGCGTTGCAGGAGGAGATCGGCCTCGACATTCTGGTCGACGGCGAGATGGCGCGCGGGGACATGGTCGCCTACTTCGGCGAGCACCTGTCCGGCATGGAGCTGGGCGGGTTGGTGCGTTCGTACGGCAACCGCTACTACCACAAGCCCGTGATCAACGGCGAAGTGCGCTGGAACGAGCCGATCACGCTGGAGCTGTGGAAGCTTGCCCAGAGCCTGACCGACAAGCCGGTCAAGGGCATGCTGACCGGGCCGTACACGATCGTCGAGTGGTCGTTCAACGAAGCGTACCCGACGCGTCGCGACGCCGTGCTCGCCGTCGCGCAGGCGGTGCGGCGCGAGGCGCAGGAGCTGGAGAAGGCCGGCGCGCAGTACATCCAGATCGACGAGCCAGCGCTGTCGACGCGGAAGGACGACCTGCCGATCGCGATCGAAGGCATGGCGGCGGTCACCGACGGGCTGAAGGCGAAGACGATCACGCACGTCTGCTACGGCGACTTCGCGGCGGTGTTCCCGAAGTTCCTCGAGATGCCTGTCGCGCAGTTCGACCTGGAAGCGGCGAACAGCAACTACGACATGCTCGATCTGTTCAAGGACCGCGGCTTCCCGGCCGGCAAGGAGCTGGCGCTGGGCGTGCTCGACGTGCACACGCACCAGGTGGAGGATGTCGAAGCGGTGAAGGCGGGGATCCGGCGCGGCCTCGACGTGCTGCCGCCTGATCGTCTCTACATCGACCCGGACTGCGGGCTGAAGACGCGCCCCTGGGACGAAGCCGCGCCGAAGCTGCGCGTGATGATGCAGGCCGTCCACGAAGTGCGCAAAGAGATCGGCCTGGAATAGGCGGCGTGT
>JBIOYF010000367.1:0-2452 GCA_044870035.1 Dehalococcoidia bacterium | reverse complement strand
AAGGTGGCGCACCACGGCTCGGCCACGTCGAGCAGCGCGGCGTTCCTGCAGGCCGTCCACCCGTCGCTGGCGGTCGTGTCGCTTGGGGCGCACAACCCGTACGGGCACCCCGCGCCATCGGTCGTACGAAGGCTGGACGCCGGGTCGCTGGTGCTGCGCACCGACGAGCACGGCACGGTCGATCTGACCACGGACGGGACCCACCTCTGGGTAGCGACTCAGAAGTAACGGCTTAGGCGAAGAGTGGCCGACGTGAGAGCTTCGCTCGGCATGATAGTCGCCTGTTATGTACACAGGGATTGTTATCTCTGGCCTGTAAGCACGCTTCTTGCTATCTGTGGATAGATGCGTTTGCGTGCGGCAGCAGCGGTTGTCTTACTCTGCTCGTTCGGGTTAGCTCTCGCCGCGTGCGGAGGCGGCTCGGACGACAACAACAAGCCGACACCCACGTCACCGTCCGGAACGCCCGGAGCCGGCAGGACACCGGGCGCCTCGGGGACGGTCACGGGAGGCGGGGCCGGTGGCTCGACCGCGACCGTGGCCATCGACAGCGCGACGGCGTCGGTTGATCAGGAGGCCTCGGTCGAGCTGGAGGTGCTGGGCGTTGGCGCTCCGGGACTGGGAGCGTGGACGATCGACGTGTCGTACGACACCGACATCCTGTCGGCGGCCACCTGCACGACGCATCAGGCGTTCGCCTACTGCAATGTGAACTACGACAACGATACCCTTCGGACGGTTGGCGCGGATGCGCAAGGAGCGGACGGCGACGTGCCCATCGCGACCATCACGTTCCGATGTAAGAAGGCTGGAAGCAGCGACCTGACGCTTGCCGTCGACCCGCTGGCCGACGCCACGATCGGCAACCCGACGGACATCAACCACATAGAGCAGAACGGCTCGATTACGTGTAGCTAGTTGCGCTACGCTTCGTCGCCGCCGAGCGCGGTGAGCGTCTGCCGCCACGACGAGAGCATCTCCGCCAGTATTTCGCGCGCCCGCCTCGTTGCCGTCGATTGCTCACCCTCTTCGCTGATGGCGCGCAGCAGCTCGGAGACGGCGTCCTCGCAGCCGCGGACAAGATGGGCCAGCGCGAT
The DNA here is from genome assembly GCA_044870035.1 of Dehalococcoidia bacterium. Taxonomy (GTDB): domain Bacteria; phylum Chloroflexota; class Dehalococcoidia; order DSTF01; family RBG-16-68-14; genus JBBDXS01. Next base: position 1,355 of record JBIOYF010000367.1, on the reverse strand, counting down.
GCGCTGGGCGGCGCGTTCCTCCACGTCGGTAGGCATCTTGGCCTCCTGCCTGCGGCCATCTTCCACCTGGCCCAGCCACTCGCCCGACAGGGCTTGAAGAGGCTTCGGACCGGGGACAGGCCAGCGGCGCGGGCCGGCGACAAAGTCGCGGCGCGCGCCGCACGTCTTGCATACACCCTGGGTAAGCGAGCCGTCAGGCTGCCCGACGCGCCACGAGTGGGCGTGGGCATCGTTCTTGGGCGCTCGTCGGCGCCGCCCGGCGGCCTTGCGGTCTGCTACCAACGCCGCGAACCGCCCCCTCCGCCAAAGCGCGAGCCGCCGCCACCCCCACGACCGCCGCCACCTCCCCCGGGCCGCCCACCTCCGCCGCCGCGACGCGGGCCGCTGGAGGGCCGCGACTCTTCTACGCGGATCGTCCGATCGCCCATCATCTTGCCGTTGAGGTCAGTGACGGCTTTCTGGGCTTCTTCGCCGGTGGACATCTCCACGAAGCCAAAGCCCTTGGAGCGGCCCGAGTACTGGTCCATCACGATCGATGCGGAGACGACCGTACCGGCCTGCTCGAACAGCTCGCGCAGCTGCTCCTCCGTGGTGTCGAAAGGAAAGCCACCAACGTATAACTTGGTTGCCATAGAGAACTCCTTTGTTAGAGGGCAAACGCCCGATGAGGGATGACCACCGAAGTGAGTCGGGCACAGCATAGCACGCGGGAGACCGCCTCGCCAGAAACCGAAGCTACGCCGTATTCGAAGAGCACCGTGCTATACTCGCTCTACTATGGACAGAATCGACGGCAGGAAGCCGGACCAGCTGCGCCCGTTGCGCATTACCACAGGCTACCTTCCCTGGGCCGAAGGCTCGGCGCTGATCGACCTGGGCGACACGCAGGTGCTCTGCGCCTGCAGCATCGAGGACCGCGTGCCGAACTTTCTGCGCGGCAGCGGCTCGGGCTGGGTCACCGCCGAGTACGGCATGCTGCCGCGCTCGACGAAGGAGCGGACGCAGCGCGAGGCGTCCGCCGGTCGCTTATCGGGCAGGACGCAGGAGATCCAGCGACTGATCGGCCGCTCGCTGCGCGCTGTTACGAACCTCGATATCCTCGGCGAGCGCACCTTCTCGCTCGACTGTGACGTGATCAAGGCGGACGGCGGCACACGCACCGCCTCGATCACCGGCGCGTACGTCGCGCTGCACCTGGCGCTGGGCAAGCTTGTCGAACGCGGCGTCTTAGCGTCGGTGCCGATGTCGACCGCCGTCGCCGCGACGAGCGCCGGCATCGTCGAAGGCGTAACGATGCTCGATCTCTGCTACGAAGAAGACGTCCGTGCGGCGGTCGACTTCAACGTCGTGATGAC
>JBIOYF010000366.1:0-5024 GCA_044870035.1 Dehalococcoidia bacterium | reverse complement strand
GTGTGATCACCATCTTCGCCGGCCTTCCGGCGGAGGGCCTCGAGCCGCCTCGCTGGGACCGGATCACCGGCGGCCGGGATCCCGTGACGCGGGTTCGCGAACGGCGCGAGGAGGATCGTGCCGCGCTCGCGCTGGTCGGCCGCAAGCCCGAGCTCCTCGACTTCGTCGAGCAGCAGTACTCCGGTTCGCTTCCGCGCGTCGACGACTTGCTCCGGGCAATCCCGGATGCGGACGAGATCTTCGCCCCGGCGGGGATCGGCGGCCACTCGGCGCACGAGCTCGTGCGAGATGCAGGCCTTCAGTTGCTGAAGGCGGGTGCGCGTGTGTCGTTCTACGCGGATCTGCCATACGCGACGGAGTTCGGGTGGCCCACCTGGGTGACGGGCGCCGACCTCGAGTCGTATCTCGATGTGGACGCCTACTGGGCGCTCCACGTCGAGCCGCTGCTCTTGGCGGGCTGCACCGCGCGGGTGGTCGAGCTCGACGAGGACGCGCAGCGCGGGAAGGTCGAGGCGATGCGCGCGTACCGGACGCAGTTTCCCGCTCTGGAGGCGGGCGTCCAGCGGCGGCTGACACACCCGGATCTCGTTCGCTACGAGGTCGTCTTCGCCCGCGAGGGCTGACGGGAAGCGAAGCTACAATGAGGCCTCGCGGGGCTATAGCTCAGCTGGGAGAGCGCCTGGATCGCACCCAGGAGGTCGCCGGTTCGAGTCCGGCTAGCTCCATCGCATAACCAAGCCGCTTTTCTCACTCTTCGGCGTAGCCACCGGTGCTGATTGGTGAGTCGATTGGTGAGTGGAGCGAAAAACTGCGGTGCCGACTAGGACGTGACGATGGCATCGCACGGAGAACTTGCCGAGATGGAGGCCGATCGTCGCCGGGCAACCGCTGCGATCGCCGAATCCGAGGCCAGCAAGCGCCTAGTCGTTGCTGGGCCGGGCACGGGGAAGTCCTTCACCTTCAAGGAGGCGCTCGCGGAAGCGATTCGTGATGCCGGTGGAGGGACAGGGCTTGCACTCACGTTCATCAGAAACCTCGTCGCCGACCTCCAGAGAGATCTCGGCGATCTGGCCACCGTCAACACGTTCCACGGCTACTGCAAGTACCTGATGCATCAGCACGTGGGAGGGCTACAACGGGCAGATCTATACCCGCTGTTGCCGGAACTTCTTGTAGACGACCTATCGATAACGGGCCGCAGGTCTACCTCTACCGATGACGTTGAAGAACGCCTCCACCGGCTGGACACGGCGGACGGTCTGATCTCGGAGGTGATGGCAGCAGCCGACTACTACAACGCGGTTGCGTTCACGGACTTGGTGTATCGCGTGCTCGAACACTTCCGCGCCCACGCGGAAGATGTGCCGGAATTCCCGCTCGTTGTGGTCGATGAGTACCAGGACTTTTCGCTACTTGAGACCACGTTCATCGACCTCCTTGCGACGAGGAACACCGTTCTGGTCGCAGGGGACGACGACCAAGCCCTGTACTCCCAACTTCGGTATGCCTCCCCGCAGTACATCCGCGATCTCGCGAGGGGGGAGGAGTACCGGCGCTACGAACTCCCGTATTGCTCGCGCTGCACAGAGGTCGTCGTCGCTGCCGTAAACGATGTGATCGCGGCGGCAGTGCGGATTGGAGGTCTCGAAGGCCGCATCTCCAAGCCGTTCAGGTGCTACCTCCCCGAGAAGCAGGCGGATAGTGAGGCGAACCCAAGCCTCATCATCTTCGTGGACTGCTCAACGGCGAACACCCCGTATGCGGGGCAGTACATCGCGCAGCAGATCGCCCGTATTCCAGCCGCCGATACTGCTGTCTCGCGCGAGAAGGGATACCCCACCGCGCTCGTGGTCGGGCCGAATCCGTTCCTGAGGCGCGCGTATGAGGTTGTGCGCGAGTGCTACCCGAACGCCCGAATGAAGCCGAGAGAGACCCTCGCCGTCGACCCACTGGACGGCTACCAACGGATTGCCGCCGACGAACGGTCGCGTTTGGGGTGGCGGATCGTTGGCCATTGCGTGCCGCCTGCTGGTTGGAGGACTGCCTTGCGTGAGGCGCTAGAGAGAGACGTCGATCTAGTCGAGCGCCTTCCCGAGGATTACGTGGAGACCCATTTGGAGATAGCGCGGCTCGTCGGTCTCCTGATCACCGACGGCTTCTTGCCGCCTGCTGAGGAAGAGAGGCTATGCGCCGCCGTCGATTGCCCCATTGACCAAGTTAGGGCTCGCCTCGCGTTGGAGCCGGACGAAGGCGAAGCCCAAGCCGAAGACGCGGGAGGAGACGCCACAGATGAGGATGTTCCCGACATCTTCTTTACCAGCCTCGTGGGCGCGAAGGGGCTCTCGGCGGAGCACGTGTTCATTGTCGGGTTGAACAACGGACATCTTCCAGGCAGAACCACAGCAATCGCAGACGACGAAATCTCCGCGTTTCTGGTCGGGCTTAGCCGGACACGCAAGAGATGCCATCTCATCTCGTATCGGTTCGCGTTCAGCAGCGGACTGCAGCGCAGCGTCTTCATCGATTGGGTTGCCGGACACTGTGAGGTCGTGACGGTGAACAAGGACTACGACTTCAACCCCTAGGGGAAGCCGCTCGATCGCGAGACCGACGAGAGCGGCGTCGTCCGCTGGCAGCGGCGCGTGCAGTTTGCGCGGCTGCGGATGAAAGACGCTGGCCTGATCGAGCGCGATTCGCCACGCGGCATCTGGCAGATCACGGATCAGGGTCGTCGCTTCCTCGCAGGCAAGACGGTACACGCCGCATGATGGCCGGGACAGGCAAGCGCCGATGATGGTCACCAGCAGTGGGCGCGACCTCGTCGTCGCGCGCGGGCGCGACGCGGAGAAACTGTTGCGGTTAGCCGAGCAGGCGCACCTGCCGCGCTTTCGACACCGTCTTCGCTTTGATGGAGAAGGTGGCCGGGCCGATCGCGTGGCTGCCATTCGGCGGCGCGAACCGCGTCGCCCACAGCGCGCTCGGCGCCGCCTCGTCGAGCACGCAACGCGCCGGGGTTTCGAGCCTGCGGCTCAGCACGCCGAGATCGAGGGCGTGACCTTCCATTCAATGCGCCACGCCTTCGCCTCGCGGATGATCGATCGCGGCATCTCGTCGACCGTGCTGGCGAGGCTCATGGGGCACGAGTCGAGCACGATCACCGAGCGCCGCTACATCCACCTCTTCGATAAGGAGCGCACGGACGAAACGGTACGGCGGGCGATGAGAGCGTCGTAGACGACTCGTTATCAGTCCATCTAGCTCGTCACGCCCTCAGCCGCAAACCACTCCAAGAAGAAGCGTCCGAACTGCGAGTTGAGCTCCCGCACCCAGGTCACTACGTCTTGCCCGTCACGGATGAGCTCAACGAAACGCTCGTCGAAGTACCTGCGTTGGTAGTGGAAGATGCCGTTGCGGTAGCGCTTGAGCAGATCAACGTTCGGGGAGCTGAGGAGGGCGTCGATCTGTGAGTCGCTTAGCCCTAGCTCCCGCCAGCCCTCGATGACAACGTAGAGCCCGCCGTACCAGTAGGACATGGCGATCCAGCTCTCGTTCCAGCGCTCGCCAGCGTATGTCGGAGCCCTTCCGTGCTCCTCGGCGTGCTCAGTGATCAGCTCGAAGAACTGCTCCCGCTGCTGGTTGGCGGCGAGGAAGTAGCGGTGAAGGCTCAGCATCTCCTCACGGCTCGGCACTCAGAGATGCTGTCACGTCAGATTGCTACTGCGTAACCCCCGGATGCGCGGCGGCACTTTCGGCTTCAAGGAACCCGGCGTCACGGCCCTCGCCAAAAAGAGCTAGAACCGTGGAACCTATCGGCGTACTCTCTTTTCTGCCACATGGACAGACGACGAATGGGGCACCAAGATCGCGTCGTGCCAACCCCGGCGCTAGTGGTGTTAGGGCTGCTAGTCGCCGGTATCGGGGCCATCGACGCGGCGGTCTGGCTACTGAATCTCAAGTGGTCGTGGGGTCAGTTCTTGTATGACCTCGGGATTGCCGGTCTTATCGCCACAGCGATAACGGCCGTAGTGGGTTTGTGGACATCGCGGCTCGAAGCGGCACGCAAAGAAGCAGAGGAGGCGAGCAAACGTGCGTTTGAGGACAGATTCACCAAGTTGAATCAGCATCTAGACGAGGCCGCCAAGATCGCCGACGAGGCACTTGCCGAAGTGAAGGAGACCCTGTTGGAGGGCAGCCTCGCGAGAATCGAGGCACGGCTCGAAGGGATAGAAGGACGCCTGGAGGCCCTCCAGAAGTCTTAAGCGACTCGTCACCGTGGCTGGGCGTCGCCGCGCATCCCGGGAGGGTTTGGTGAGTCTTTGGTGAGTAGAGCCGTGGATGCTGGAGGAATCCGGCCTTCCGCGAAGCCAAGAAACGGCTCCACCGTCCCCTCTGGCCCCCTACACTCCCCAGCCGCTCACGGATCGCACCCAGGAGGTCGCCGGTTCGAGTCCGGCTAGCTCCATGACGAAACCGCCCGCAAAACGCGCCTTCTTGTAGGCGAGGCGGGGAACGGCGCCGGTGCCCTCAGTGCACCTGAAGGCACTCGGGACCGCAATCAGCCGCTCTCGTACACCGATCGCTACGGGAATGCTCCGTATTCGGTGATTACCATCCCGATTGGCGCTGCCGCCGGAGCAGCTGGCGGATATGCGCAGGGGCGGCTGGAACGGAGCCGCTGGGGAAGCTGCTTCGGGTGCAGCCTTTGGCTTTATTCCGGGCGGCTCGGGGCTACAAGGGAGTTAGTGTCGGAGCCGTCGTGGGTTTCCTCAGCGACTTCTTCGCCCAGTACGCTACTCGCCTACGGAGGAAGTCCTGCGACGTAGGGTTCGATCTCGCATTTCGGCACGCCGTCGGATGACGTCTTGTCGTCGAGGCTGCGGGTCGCGTAGCGTTCGATGTTCGAGGAGGGAGGTGCTGATGAAGGTCGCGCCCATGGTGGTATCGGTGGTTGCGTCGGCCATCCTCTGTGCTCCTTCTGCACAGGCACGGCCGCCCTCGCCCGACCGGGCCGTCGGCCAGTGGAT
>JBIOYF010000365.1:0-6733 GCA_044870035.1 Dehalococcoidia bacterium | reverse complement strand
GCACTGCTGCTAACAGGACTGCTCGTCACGAGGCGCACGTCGTTGGCGCCGGACATCTACGTCCTTTCGTTCGCGTGCTGGCTGATCGGCAGCCTGCTGTCGGTGATCTGGGAGCGCAGGCGCGGCGCAACCCCGACGTCGCTGCTCAACCCGCTTATGCTCTTCTTCGCGATCGTCGCTGCGACGTTCACCGTCCACGCTATCGATGCGGTGCCCGCGAAGCCGCTGGCCTTCAACACCAACCAGCCGGACGACTTGCCCGGCCTGTACACGAACTTCACCCCCTACTACCTCGTGCTGCTGGCCGCGACGGCGCTCTTCGTGAGCTGGTACGGGCGGCGCCGCGAACGCGAGACGGAGGCCGGTATCGCCGTGCTCGTCGTGTACACGTCGCTCGCGTTCGAGCACATGCTGCGCGCCGCCGGCAACGAGCAGCAACCCGCGGTCGGCAGCCTGGCGGCGCCGCTGCTCTGGGCGCCGCTCCTGGTGCTCTTCGTCATGTGGCGCAGCGACGCCGTTCTTTTCAGGCGCGCGTGGCGCTGGACGCCGCTGGGCGGGCCGATCTTCGCGCTGCTCGCGGCGGGCGTGATCAGCACCTTTGCGTCCGTGTATGCGCACGCCTCCCTACTGATGCTGCTGCGCATTGCGGCCTTCAGCGGGCTCCTCCTGCTTGTCGCGAACACGATACAGTCCGTCCGACAGCTCCACCTCTACTGGCTGGCGCTCGTTGGGCCGTTGGCGGGCGCGGCGCTCGCGATCGTGATCAAGCTCTGGCAGATCAACGCCCATCTCGGGCCCGGCTTCGTCCTGTCACTGCGGTATCAGATCAGTGGAGTCGCGGGCACGAACCCGGCGGGCCTCAGCCTCGGGATCGGCATCCTGCTCGTGCTCGGAGCGCTGATCGTCGAACGCGACCGGCGCTGGCGCTGGAGCGCGATCTTGCTTGTCCCCTTCGGGGTAGCATTCCTCTCGACGCACTCGCCGTCGGGGCTCGTAGCGTTGGTCGCCGCGCTCGCGGGCCTGGCCGTGATCCGATTCGGCTCCGGTATCGTACGCGGAGGACCGCGGACGTTGGCGTGGGCCGCCGGAGCGGCGGCGGCCGCCGCGCTGCTGCTCGCGCTCGTCGCGCTCGTGCCCAACCCGTATACAGGGAAGGTGTCCGGTGACGTGACGGACCCGACGACGGGCCGCAGCGTGCGCGGCCTGGTCTGGCGGCTGGCGTTCGAGAGCTTCCGCGAGAACCCGATCGCTGGCGTCGGGCTGCAGAACTACTACGACCGCACGCAGCATGTCGGCGACTTTCCATCTCCGGAGGCGACGCGCGTGGGCGAACGGCGGCTGCTGCTGGGCGGCACAAACGAGCCGTGGAAGCCGTACATCACGTCGCATCCACACAACGCCTACCTGGCCGTTCTGGAGACGATGGGCCTACCGGGGCTCGTGGCGCTGCTCTGGCTTGCGACCGCGCTGACCGCGATCGGCTGGCGGCTCTTCCGTCGTGCGGACGGCTCCTTCGCGTGGTGGACGGCCGTCGTACCGTTAGCCGGCGCCGGAATGGCGCTGGCGTGGAACATCGTGGCCCAGGGCGAGGACATCACAGTGATCGCGCTGCCGTTCTGGCCGCTGATGGGCATGGCGCTGGGCGCGCTGGCGCTGCTGGAGCCGGAGCGCGCCTCCGGAGGCAGCAACGCCTGGGCGCGCATCGCTGCGCCGGTCGAGCGCTGGTGGAGCGGCCCGATGCGCGGACCGGCGCTCGCGGCGCTGACGGCGCTCGTCTTCCTCGCGATCGTTGCCCGGCCGGTCGCGGCGGAGGTGCTGGTGCAGAAGAGCGATGAGTCGGCGGACGTCGACAACGCGCGCTCGCTTCAGATGATGCGCTGGGCGGAGCGACTCGCGCCGATGAGCGCCGACTATCGCAAGCGCCTGAGCGACGCCTACCTGCGCGCGGGATCGTTGCAGTCGGCCATCCGCGAGCAACGGAAGGTCCTGGACTCGCGCCGCGACTTCGCGCCCGATCACGTCCGCCTGGGCTGGCTCTACTGGCTGCGCGACAATCGTAGGGATGCGCTGGCCGAGTTCGAGCGCGCGGCGGAGCTAGACCGCTGGGACACCACCAGGCAGAACGTCCATATGGCGCTCGGCCTGGCCCAGGCCAGCAACGGCAGCTACGAGCAGGCGCTGGACACCTTCGCGTACGGTTTCTCCGTCTCACCGAGCACGCTTGATGATGAAGCCTGGCTCGTCGACGATAGCTCATCTCCACCGCTCACATATCTCGACCCGTCGTATCTGCTGCCGGCGGGCCAGGCCTTCCCTCTCGATCTGCAGCGCAACATCTTGCGACGGCTCGATCAGCCGGCGCGCCGCAGCAAGGTGCGCCCGCCGGACACGACCAACGACTACTCGCTCAGCGCCGTGCTCGATCGGATGCACAGCGACGCCGAATCGCTGCTCGAAGCGAAGCCAGCGCGCGCCGATTCGCTGCTGAGCACGATAGGCGGGCTGGCGCTCAAGGCCGGGCTGTCTGAGCAGGCCGTGGCTTACTATCAGGAACTCGCTGCGCGCCGGCCCGACGATGAGGCGGTCCAGTACGGCCTGGGACTCGCGTACCAGGCTGCCGACGATACAGGCCAGGCCGAAGTCTCCTTCCGCAGGGTCCTGGCGCTGAGCGATGAAGAGAGCGGCTACGTGCTGCGCGAGCCGTTCAGCCACTTCGAGCTAGGGCTGCTCGCTCTCCAGGCTCAGCCACCCGATCTCAATACGGCCCGTCACGAGCTTGATGATGCGCGCGCTACATATCGCTGGAGCTATCTACCGAAGCTCTACCGCTATCTGGCGCTGGCGGATGCGCTGAGCGGCGACCTGCACGCGGCTCGGCAGGCGATCGATAAAGAGCTCTACTTGCTGGGCGTGACCAGGGGCAGCGCCGGCGGCGGGACGAGCGCGGAGCCGACTCAGGAAACGGCAGAGCCGCTGGAGCGTTGAACAGATTGAGGCGAGTGATAGAGGAAGGCGGGCTTGCCAGGCATCCGGCGCTCAGCTAGACTAGTAAGCGCCCCGCCACTGGCCCAAGGAGTAACTGTTGCCACGGATCCACCTTCGCGGTCGTGATCTGCTGAAGCTCTTTCGTTGGTCGGGACTGATCATGTTCCCGGTCGTCCTGCTGATGGGCATCGACCTGTCGAAGACGGCCGACGTCCTGCGCGACTCCAACATCCTTCTCGTGCTCGCGTGTCTGGCGCTCATGCAGGTGGCGATCCTGCTGCGTGTGTGGCGCTGGAAACTCGTCGCCGAGGCTTCGGGTGTGCACTACCCGCGCTTCTGGGATTATCTCTCGCTCTTCTACACAGGGCTCTTCGCCGGCACGGCCATGCCGCAGCTCGCGGCGTCGTTCGCGCCGGTGCTGTTCGTCTCCGAACACGGCCGGTCGTGGCGACGCGCGGTGATCAGCATTCTGTTCGACCGGTTCGTCGAACTAGGGGTCATCCTGCTGTTCGCGTTCGCCGCCGCCATCTATCTCTACCGCGACTTCCCAAAGCTGGCGCTCGCCGTGATTGCGGCGCTCGTCGTCGTCGCAATCGGCGCTGCCGTCGCTGTCCCATTCCTCCGATACCTGCGCCGGCGAGTGGGCGAAGCCGCGGCGGCACGCTGGCCTCTGGTGAACACGCTCTTCCAGACCGTGGACGCGGAGGACACGAAGGACATCGTTGCGAAGCTGCGCAGGTGCCTCGCTCCGGTGAGCGGTATCTCGGCGGTCATCCTGCTGATCCAGACGGGCATCATCGTCCTTCTGGCCGAAGCGCTCAGCTTGGACGTCTCGCTGCCGTTCCTGGTGATGGCGTGGAGCCTGGTAACGCTGGCCGTGACGCTGCCGATCTCGATCGGCGGCCTGGGCCTACGCGAAGGCGTCCTCGTCGCGATGTTTCATTCGGTGGGCGAACCGCGGGAAGACGCGCTCGCGCTCGGGCTGCTGTTCTTTATCGTTGTGATGCTCACCAGGCTGCCCGGCGCGCTGACGTGGCTGCGCGGGACTGCGGCCAGCGGCGCCCGGACGGCGAGCAGCGCGCTCGCCGGCGACCAGGCCGTGCCGGCCGACGCAAACGCCGCCCAGTAACTACTTCCCCAACCAGCTAGACGCAGTCGTGGTTGTACTGCCGCACGATGGCGAGCACGTCATCGACGCGCTCTCTCCCGTCAGGTTTGCCCGTGAGCCAGGCCGACATGCTGATGATGGTGCGATCGTAGTCTGCTGAGTAGTCAGGCATTCCTGAGTCGACGAAGTACCGGTCCACAACGGCGATGATGTCGTCGCTGCGGTTGAGACCATCGCGCGTCGGATTGAAGTAGTCCCAGGGATCGAGCGGATCGCGGTCGCCGCCGGACCATGCGTTCGGGCCGACCTCCTTTAGGCTGGCACAGCCGTCGCCATCGGGATCTTCCATCCCATCTGACGTCCCGTCATCCTCTGAATCGGCGTCGTAGCGATCGGTGTCGGTGTAGAGCACCTCTTCGAAATCGAGCAGGCCATCGCCGTCGCTGTCCGGCCCAATCAGGACGCGACCGACGTCGCTAAGACCACCGCCGTCGGTCACCGTGAGCTGCAGCTCGAGGTAGAAGACCTCGCCGCCCTGAGCCGGGGCGATCAGGTTGCCGTCCGGCCCCGTTCCTTCCAGGAACGGGTGCCGGTGACAGATGCCCAGCCCCGGGTCGCAGTGGTGCAGGAAGACCGACCACGCCAGGGCCGAGCCGGGCAGGTTGCCGGTCTCGGGGTCGCTGCCGGAACCAGAGAACGAGATCGACTCGTCGGGTGTGTATGCGTAGCGAGCGCCGGGCACGCTGATCACAGCCAGCGGGGGCCGGTTCCCAACTATGACGGCGACGGTATCCTGCGCTGTTGCACCGCCGCTATCGGTCACGGTGAGCTGGGCCTTGTACGTTCCGTTGGCGTGGTAGACGTGCGCCGGGTCCTGCTGCTGGGACGAGCCGCCATCGCCGAAGTTCCACGCATAAGTAAGTGGCCCCCCGTCCGGATCGAACGATCCGGCACTGCTGAAGCTCACGGCCAACGGTGTCAGGCCCCCCTGAGGCAACGCCGTGGCCTGCGCCACAGGCGGCCGGTTGCCGGGCACGAAGCGCAGGTGACGGATCTCTGCGTCCGGCGCATAGCCCCACGAGAGGTAGTAGATATCGCCCTCCGGCCCGATCTCGAAGTCCACCGGGTTGCCAGCGTCGTCCAGGACCTGCTGCACGCTGTCCGGCACGAGCTGAACGGACTCATCGATCTTCAGCACGCTGATCGTTTTCCTCAGCCAGTCGCCGAAGAAGTAGGCGTCATGGAAGTCGGCCGGGTAGTTTGAACCTTCGTAGAATTGGCCGCCGGTGACGGACGCTCCTCCCTGACGCGCGTAGGCGTACAAGGGATGGACTGTCGAGGGCTCTTCATCGTAGAGGTCCTGGCAGTCGGAGAAGCCGGCATAATCGAGGTTACGGTTCGCGCCCTCGTAGCACGGCCAGCCGAAATTCGCGCCAGGCGCGCCGACGTCGATCTCCTCCCAGTAGCTAGAGCCGACCTCTCCGATGAAGGGCGCGCCGCTAGCCGGCTGGAGCCCCATGCGGAACCCCTGGCGCAGGCCGCGCGCCCAGACCTTGGAGCGATTGCTGTCCGGCTCGTCGTCATCGAACCAGGGGTTACCCTCCAGTCCGTCGCCGGTCGCCGGATCGATGCGAAGCAGCTTGCCCGCCAGGCTGTCAAGGTCCTGCGAACGGAGTGAGAGCGGGGAGAAGACGCCCGGGAAGAAGGCGGCGTCGCCGGTCGCGAGCAGCAGCGAGCCGTCCGGCGCGAAGCGCAGCGCGCTGCCGACGTGGCTATAGCCGTCGGCGGGGATGCAGTCCGAACCGGCAGGGAAGTCCTGACAAGATCGATCGGCGATGGTACCGATGACCGTGCCGAGCAGGACCTTCTCGCTGTCGGGAAGGGCTGCATCGCCGTCAGCGGTGTAGCGAACGAGCCGCGCGGTGCGCGGGCCGAGCGGGTCGGCGGGATTGCTCTCGTACACGTAGTAGAGATAGACGTAGCCGTTGGAGCCGAAGTCCGGGTCGAGGGCGAGGCCGAGCAAGCCGCGCTCACCGTTCTCGTTGGCCGGAACGGTGACGAAGGGAGCTGGTAGCAGGACGCCATCCTTGATGATGCGCACCTCGCCGCGCAGCGACGCGACAAAGATGCGGTGGCCATCCGGCGCGAAGGCGAAGTCGGTGCCGGCGGGGATAGGCGGGTACGACGATTCGCTGACGAAGCCCCCGCTGCCGCCACTTCCAGCGACAGCGCGGCCACTGTCGGGCTGGGCCGGCCAGGCGACAAGGCAGGCGACCAAAACGCCGATGACAGCGACGGGCAGCAGGCGATGGAGAGGCTTCACGATGGCTCGCTGATCTGCGGGGGACGCAGCCATCGTAACAGACGCTAGCCGAGGCTGGAAAGAACTGCGGGGCTTAGCTAGGGCACGTAGGCGCAGTCGTTGAAATAGGCGTGGATGGCGTTGAGGACGTCGTCGATGCGCTGCGTGCCGTCAGGAGCACCCATCCTCCAGAGCTCCGGCCCGACGAGCGTGCGGTCGGTCGCCGGCGTGTAGTTCGGGTTTCCCTGATCGACGTAGTACTGCAGAACGCCCAGCAGGATGTCGTCGATGCGGTTGAGGCCGTCACCGCTTGGGTTGAAGTAGTCCCACCCGTCTAG
>JBIOYF010000364.1:0-9985 GCA_044870035.1 Dehalococcoidia bacterium | reverse complement strand
GAGCTGGCCCAGCTCCTGGACGGCCCGACGGCGATCGTCTTCGGGTACGAGGACGTCGCTGTCCCCGCGAAGGCCGCAACGGAGTACATGCGCACGGCGCGCAACGCATTCGCACTGCGCCAGGGCGTGATGGACGGCCGGCTGCTGAGCCTGGCCGACCTGCAGGACCTGGCCAGCCTGCCTCCGCGAACGGTGCTGCTGGCCCAGCTGGCGGGCTTGCTCCAGGCACCTGTCACGCGACTCGCTTCGCTGCTCAACGGTACGATGCAGAACCTGGCCGGCCTGCTCGACGCGCGGGCCCGGCAGCTCGAAGAGGCATAACCAGAACGACGTAATCTCTAGAGAGGCGGAAGACCATGGCAACAAAGATAGATCAGGCATTTGACATCATCAAAGAGCTGACCGCGATCGAGCTTCGCGATCTCAACAAGCTGATCGAAGAGGAGTTCGGCGTGACGGCTGCCGCGCCCATGGCGTACGCGCCGGCGGCCATGGCCGCTCCGGGCGCCGGCGGCGCTCCGGCGGAAGCCACCGAGGAGAAGACGGAGTTCACCGTCACGCTCAAGGACATCGGCGCCAACAAGATCAACGTGATCAAGGCCGTCCGAGAGGTCACCACGCTGGGACTCAAGGAAGCGAAGGACCTCGTCGAGTCAGCGCCCGTCGCCGTGAAGGAAGACGTCGCCAAGGATGAGGCGGAGAACGTCAAGAAGAAGCTCGAAGAAGCCGGCGCCACCGTCGAGGTTGTCTGACGATCCTCGCGACGCCGCTAGCTCGCGTTCGCGGCGACCTGCTATAGTCCGCCCATGGAGTGTTACGCCTGCTCCAACCAGGCGACACGCCAGTGTCGTCGCTGCGCGCGGGTGTACTGCGAGCTGCACGGTGGCGATCTCTGCGCCGAGTGTCTGAGCCCGTCCAGCTCGCTGCCGTCCTTCAATCTCTACCGTGGTTCGCTGCTTGCGCTGCTGATCGGCTCCGCGATCGCGCTCTGGCTCATCGTCCGGCCGCCCGGCTCGGGCAACGGCAACGAAGTGATCATCGCGAACGTCAGCCCGTCGCCGGTCGTCACGCGTAGCGCCACCAGCACGCCCCGCGCGACACAAACGCCAGGCACGCCCGGCGCTGCGCAGACACCACCGGCGAGCGTTCCGACGGTAGCGACGGAGACGCCGGCGCAGCGAATATACATTGTGCAGGACGGCGACAACCTGCTCAGCATCGCTGAGCGGACGGCGCCCCCAGGCATCGCGCCTTTCGATTACGCCGTGCAGATCGCGGCGGCCAGCGGCCTCTCCTCGGTGGACGAGCCGATCAACCCCGGCGAGACGCTGGTCCTGCCGTAGACCGTTCGCCATGGTGGCCGGGCTGTCTTCTGCGCGCGCGTCTGTCCTCCGCAGCGCGCTGCTCTTCTCGCCGTTTCTCGCCGTGTCGGCGTTCGCGCTAGCGTTAATCATCGGTGACGTGATCAGCGACGGCTTCGATGGCGGGCACGTCGTCGGGCTCGGCATTTTCGGTTGCGTCACCCTGCTGCTCGGCTACCAGGTCGTCCAGTCGCTCCGTGATCTATTCGCGAACAGTGTCGAGACCGTCGGCGTGGTCGAGCGGCTGTGGAGCCGCAACGAGTTCCTGCTCTTTCGCAACGGCTACATCTTTGTCAAGAACAACGTCTTCCGCGTCGAGCCGGAGCAGTACATCGATATCAATTTGGGCGACACCGTGCGTGTCATCCACTTTCCCCACACGGCCACCGTGGAGTCGGTCGAGGTGGTCGAACAAGCAGAGGCGTCGTGAACGAAGACGGGACCCGCCCCTATCAGGCCCGCATCCGCGATCTGCCGGCGACCGACCGCCCGCGCGAGCGTCTGCGCGACGCGGGCCCGGGCGCGCTTTCGAATCAAGAGCTGCTCGCTATCCTGCTGCGCACCGGCTCCGCGAAGGAAAGCGCGCTAACGGTGGCCGCGCGGCTGCTCGGGCGCTTCGAGGGGCTGGTCGGCCTGGCGCGGTCGAGCTTCGCCGAACTTTGCGCTCAGCACGGGCTGGGCGAGGCGAAGGCGGCGCAGCTCCAGGCCGCGCTGGAGTTGGGCCGCCGGGTCGCGTCGGCGCAGCCGGAGGAGCGCGCGCTGATCCGCTTCCCGATCGACGTGGCGAATCTGCTCCAGGGGGAGATGGGCCTGCTCGACCAGGAGCACCTGCGCGTGTTGCTGCTGAACACGCGCAACCAGGTGCTGGCCACGAACGAGGTCTACCACGGCAGCGTGAGCACCGCCGTTGTGCGCATCGGCGAGCTGTTCCGCGAGGCGCTGCGGCAGAACGCGCCGTGTATAATCCTGGTGCACAACCACCCGTCCGGTGATCCGGCGCCCTCGTCCGAGGACATCGCGATGACGCGCCAGGCGATCGAGGCAGGTGATCTGCTGGACATCGAGGTTCTGGACCACATCATCATTGCGCACGGGAAGTTCGTCAGCATGAAGGAATTAAAGAAAGGGTTCTCATGATCAAGCTCGTCGCGCTCGACCTCGACGGCACGCTGCTCGGCTCGGACTCGCGCGTGAGCGACGTCGATAAAGAGGCGATCGCGGACGCGCGGCGCGCCGGCGCCCACGTGATTATCGACACGACGCGCTGGTACGAGATCGCCCTGCGCACGGCCCGGCGGCTGGAGCTGAGCTCGCCGCTGGTCTGCCACAACGGCGCTCACATCCGCGCGCCGAACGACTCGAACGAGCTGCTGCACCTGAAGATACCGGTAGGGCCGGCGCGCGAGATCGCCGCGTTTTGCGACGAGCGCGGTTGGGAGGCCTACGTCTCGATCAACGGCGTCACCTACATGCGCACGCGCTTCGAATCGGCGATCGATCCGGCGCGGCTGCCGTCCGACATGCGTCTCGAGCGGTTGCACGCGCCGTTCGTGACCGCGCCCGCGACCGGCATCCTCGCGTTCGGCGAGGAAGCTGTCGAGCTGGTGCCCGCGGCGTTCGACAAGGCGTACGATGGTATGCTCGCCTTCCCGGCCGGCTGGAGCGAGGCCCAGACGCCGTACGTCACCGTCACGGTGGCGGGCGTCGATAAGGGGACAGGGTTACAGGTGGTCTGCGACCATCTCGGGATCGCCCCGGACGAAGCGATGGCCGTCGGCGACGCGCAGCCGGACCTGGCGATGTTCGAAGTCGCCGGCGTGGGCGTGGCGATGGGCAACGCGATCGAGGAAGTGAAAGCCCAGGCGGACGCCGTCGCTCCGGCGAACGACGCCGGCGGCGTGGCCTGGGCGATCAGGCGCTTCGTGCTGGAGGAAGCCTAGCCGGCGCGCGAAAAGCCCGCCACGCGCTCAAGGCGCTCCAGCTTTACCGTCGTCGGATCGAACAGCTCCGCGAAGGAACCGCGCATCGCGCCCATGTGCTCCGTGCTCATGTGGGTCTTGAACGCGTCGTCGTCGGCGTAGAGCTCCCAGAACACCAGCTCGGACGGGTCTTCCTGCGGGCGGTGGAAAGCGTAGATCAGCGCTCCCGGCTCCTTCGCCTTGACGGACTCCACCATGCCGGTCATCTGCTTGACCGCTTCGTCTTCCTTCCCCGGCTTCATCTTGGCCCGAAAGATCACGCTGACCACGTTGGCCTCCTCATGAACGCTAGTTTGGTGACGTACGCGCGAGTATAGCATGAGGCCGGCTCTCCAGAAGCCGGCCTCGGATGCGACTGTCTCTAGACGTTCCTTACATCACGTCGAACGCGGCGTGCATGCCTTCTGTGTAATGCCCGGCCACGTTGCAGATCAGCACGTACTTGCCCGCTGTCAGGTCTACAGACAGCGTCTCGATGCTGCCGGACGCGATCGTTTCGATCTCTCCAAGCTTGTCTCCGGCCTGCGCCTCGTCGACCTTCGTTCCGCTGAGCGGCAAGCTTCCTTCGTCGGTGTCCGTCTTAAAGACGTAGAATGAGTGCTCCACCTCGCCGTCGTTGTGCACTTCGAATGTCACATGACCGGCCGCCGGGCTTTCGATCGCGGCGCCGTCGAGGCCCGTGATGGAGTACTCCGCTTCCGAGATGTGGATGGCGCCTTCGGTCATGGTTTCGCCCGGCGTCTCTCCGGCCATCTCGGTGGGCGTGCCAGCTAGCGACTCTGTCGCAGTGGCGTTTCCGCCGTTGTCGCTGTCATCGCTACACGCGACAGCGAGGCTCATGAGAACGCCTGTTGCGGCAACCGCCGTCAACAGCATCCAACGCTTGCTTCCTTTCATAGAGCACCTCCCTGTATTACAGCGTAGCCGACAGCGATGACCCGGTCTATACGAAGGTTCGCTGCTGCGGGGCTTGCGGATCACAAGGCGAGGGAGATGCTGATTCTGGCAGACAGCACGAGGCCGGCCCTTCACCGGCCGGCCCCTGCGTTTTCTGGCTGTGGTCTTCCTACTGGACGGTTAGTTGCGCGTACATGCCCTGCTCGAAGTGGCCGGCGATGTTGCAGATCAGGGCGTAGGTGCCGGGCTGCAGGCCAAACGTGGCGGTCTCTGTCTCTCCAGCCGCAAACTCCTCGACTTCGCCGATGAGCTCCCCGACCCCTTCCTCATCCACCTTGCCGCCGCTCGCCGGGAAGGTTGCTGGATCGGTGTCCGTCTTGATGATCACCAACTCGTGTGACACCTCACCGTCGTTGTGGACCTCGAACAGGACTTCGCCCGCCTCGACGGTCGATAGGGCGCCGCCCCCGGCCGCTGTGATGGCCCACTCATTGAGGCTAATGGCGGCAGTTGTCGCCTCCTCTGTCGCCTCCGGCGTCTGGCCGCCCTCTTGGGTCGATGTTGCCAGCGCTGCCGCCTCAGTCGCGGTTGGCGCTTCGCCGTTGCCGTCGTTCTCGTCGTCGCCGCAGGCAATGGCCAGGCTCATCAGCACGCCGGCAGCCGCGAGGACCGCTAACAACGTCCTCGGTTTCCTTCCCCTCATTCGTTCACCTCCTGCGTGATATGGTGCCAGTCAATCCCGTTTGTCAAAGCTTACCACCGTATTCCTTTACGAGCCACGCCCGCTCGGGCCCACGCGTTAGGTCACGTTGAGGAGGCCGACGACTCCCAGCTCCGTGTAGGCGAAGCTGTGGCTCACGAACGGGTACTTGCCAGGCTTACTGATCACCAGATCGCAGGCCGCGCCGCCGCCGGGCGGAATGGTGTACGTCTGCAGGCCGTAGAGCGGGTTCCTCGGATTGCCATCCACGTAGACGACGTCAAACATCGCGCCGATCACGTGGAACGCTGAGAAGAGCGTTGGGCCGCAGTTGACCACGTGCAGGCGGACGCGCTCGCCCACGTTCGCCTGGAGCGGGTGCTCCTTGTATTGGAAGGCCGTCCCGTTCCACGCGAGGAAGTCTGGCCGCACGTCCTTCATCTTCTGCAAGTCACCGGTCCATTCATTCGCGCCGACAGGCTGCAGGTAAAACTCGCTCTGCACGAGCCAGTACTCCCGGTCCGCCGGCTGCGGGTAGCCGTCCTTCGGCTCGACGATGATCGCTCCGTACATGCCGTTCCCGATGTGGTGCAGCACCGGCGGCGTGCCACAGTGGTACATGAAGTCGCCCGGAAGATCAGCCGTCCACTGGAACTCCAGGCTTTCGCCCTTATCGATCGTCCGGTAGTTGACCTCCCAGTCGAGCTGCGCTGCGTGAAAGTCGATCGAGTGACCGAGGGTCCCGTTGTTGACGAACTTGAAGTTCATCGTGTCGCCCTGACGCATGTGGATGACGGGGGCGGGAACGGTGCCGCCGTAGGTGTAGGCCTGGTACTTCACGCCTGCCGCGACCTCGTACGTGGCGTCGACGGCTTCCAGCGTGAGATCGATCGCGCGC
This sequence comes from Dehalococcoidia bacterium, assembly GCA_044870035.1. GTDB lineage: Bacteria > Chloroflexota > Dehalococcoidia > DSTF01 > RBG-16-68-14 > JBBDXS01. The sequence continues at coordinate 4,150 of JBIOYF010000364.1, read as the reverse complement.
TGATCCGACACGGGGGGCAGCAGCGCATCCCGCGCGGTCGCAACGTTGCCGGAACTCTTTGGAACGGGCACAGCCGTCGGCGTTTCCTGGGCGTCAGCTCCGTTGCTGCTGCCGCAGGCGGTCGCGCCAAGGCCGGCCGCGCCCAGCGCAGCCGCTCCGATGAAGTGCCGCCGGTCGAATCGGCGTGAGGTCAGCGGAGAATTCATGCGGGTCACTCCTTCCTGAATGTGTCTCGGCTCTGGCCGGTGCGCCCTGCGTCTCCCTTTAGGTAGAAAGGACCGAGAGCGGAGAGCGGACAAGCGGTGGCGTCGGGATCGACGAGCAGGACGACGCCGAGCACTCCCACCGGCCCGGCTGTCGCGATGAGCCTCCCGGCGCAGAGAACAGGCGCTCCGGCCTGAGTCTTGGGACACGCGCCGGTCCAGGCCGGGCCGTCGCAGCGGGCGATGGCTTCCGTACCGTCCTTGGAGTAGATAAACGTCTCGGCCATAGCGGCGCCCATAACCTACACTGATTTACTGTACGTATAGTATTGGACAAAACGTGTAGTGTCAAGATATAATTACGGGACGAGGCGTAGAAGCAAAGGAGCGGGCCATTAACTTAACCTTGAGCAAGCGTGGCGACTACGCCGTGAGAGCTGCTATTTCTCTCGCGCGCGCGTATGGGAAGGGAAGGTACAAGAAGATCCGAGAGGTCGCTGGCGAGATGGGTCTACCGCTCCGCTACACGCCCCAGATCGTTAGCTTTCTGGCGCGCGCCGGGCTGGCAGAAGCGCGGGCCGGCCGAGGCGGTGGCTATCGGTTGTGCCGTGACCCAGCCGATATCGCGCTGCTCGAGGTGGTGGAAGCGGCTGAGGGGCCGCTGCGCCCGGAACGTTGCACGCTGAGTGGCGGCCCTTGCCACTGGGAGCGTATGTGTGCCGTCCACCCGGCCTGGGAGGAAGCGGCTGAAGCGCTGCGACAGTCGTTGGCGAACGTCAGCCTCGCGAGTCTCGTGAAGGTTGATAGGCGCTTGGCAGCGGGCACATATCGCGTCCCCATATCGGCTCATCGGTCCGCGAAGGCGCGGCGCAAGAAGACCCGCTAGGTAGGGTCAGATCGCCGTTGGGCGTCCGTCACTTGTTGAGCCGCGCCTCAGCTTCGCGCTGGACGATCTTATACACGTCCATCAGCGGCAGGCCGCGCGCCCGGGCGATGCGGGCGCACGCCTCGTACTCCGGGGCGGCGACGGGTGGCCGGCCGGGCAGACGCTTTACTTTCACGGCGGCCGGACCGAGGCTCGACTCGAACTCGAACGCTTCGCGCTGCGCCTCGTGCCGCGCGACTTCCCGCACGCGCACCCCCAGCGTCGATGTCTCGCGCAGCAGCACGTCGGTGATCGCCGCTTCGCGTTCCACCGCGCAGATGACGGAGAGGAGCACGCCCGGCCGGTTCTTCTTCATCTGGACCGCTGTGAACCAGACGTCAACGGCGCCCGCGGCGAAGAGCCGCTCCTGCGCGTAGCCGAACAGCTCTGGCGTCATGTCGTCGATGTTGGTCTCGATCAGCACCATCTTGCCGGCGTGCTCGGGCGGCGCTTCGCCCAGCCAGAGCCGCAGCGCGTTCGGCCGGTCATCCAGCTCGCGTGCGCCCGCCCCGTAACCGACGCCGCGCACGATCATCGCCGGCCGTTCGAAGCGCGCGAGCGTCGTCACGATCGCGGCGCCCGTCGGCGTCACGAGCTCCATATCGATGTCTGGTCCGCCGCTCAGCGGCGCGCCCGCGTCCGCCAGCAGTGCCAGCGTTCCCGGCGCCGGCACAGGCAGCCGCCCGTGCGATCCGCGCGCCCAGCCGCCTCCAACCGGCAGCGGCGAGCAGTAGAGCTGCTCGATCTCCAGCAGGCGCAGACCGATCACCGCGCCGGCGATGTCGACGATCGCGTCGACGGCGCCGACTTCGTGGAACTCGATCGCGTCCGCGTCGACCCCGTGCACCGTCGCTTCGGCCTGCGCGAGCCGGCTGAAGATCGCGACGGCGCGCGCCTTGTCGCTCGCCGGCAGCCCGCTCGATTCGATGAGCGCGACGATGTCCGGCAGCCGCCGGTGCGGCTGCGCGGCCTCTGCCAGTTCGACGGTGACCTTCGTCGCCGCCAGCCAGCCGCGCTGCGTCTTGGCCGCCTCGAGGCGGTAGCCGCTGAGCGGCAGCGCGCGCAGCTCCTCTCGGAGCTGTTCGACCGGCAGGCCTGCGTCGACGAGCGCACCCAGCAGCATGTCGCCGCTGATGCCGGAGAAGCAGTCGAGGTAGGCGATGGTAGTCATGCCGGCACTGCGCGGCCCCGGTGCGCGCGACAGCGGTCGCAGTTGTCGCAGAGCAGTGCGAAGGGGTCGCGCTCGATCAGCTCGCGCGCGGTCTCGACGTACGGCGCGAGCCGATAGCAACGCAGCGTCGCGCCGCCGGCCGTGGTCCGGCGCTCGAAGTGCTCGACGTGCGGCTGCACCTGGTCGAAGCCTTCGCCGCAGCCGCCTCCGCGGGCCGCCCGCACACCGTCGGGCGTCAGCGCGTAGCGGACGAACAACTCGCGTCCGGCCAGCTGCTCGGCCAGGTGGATCGCCGTGCTGTTCGTGTGCGTCACACCGACGAGCAGTACGTCGCCGCCGGCTTCCATCAGCCGACGGATCGGCTCGACGCCGTCGACTTCTGTGCCCGGGCTGACGAGCTGCTCGGCAAGCGCGCCGTACGCGATGAACGAGACGCGCGGGTTTGGCGAACGCCGCACGGGATACATCGTCCGGAACGTCTCTGGGATCACGCCGAGACCTCGCTCGATCGGCGTTTCGTGCGTAAACGGCTCAGCGTCGTGCCAGTCGGGGGGGCGCTCTGCGGGATACGCGTTGCCCTCGGTGGCGCCGCGCGGATCCCAGACACCCGTCCGTTCGGCGGTGAACGCAGGCATCATCACCGTGCCCAGCGACTCGACGAGCACCTGCACGATCGTGCGCGGCCCGCCCTCGACACCGCCGAACGATTTGAAAGACGAGTGCACAAGCACGTGCGAGGACGTGTCGAGGCCAAGCTCGCGCAGCCCGCGCTCGATGTCGCGTTGCGTCAGCATGGCTGGATCAGTCCGGCCGCTCGCTCAGTGCGAGGCGGTTGATCACGGCGGCCAGGTAGCCCGCGCCGAAGCCGTTGTCGATGTTGACGACCGAGACGCCCGCCGCGCACGAGTTCAGCATCGTCAGCAGCGGCGCGATCCCAGCGAAGCTGGCGCCGTAGCCGACCGACGTCGGCACCGCGATCACCGGCACCGCGGCGAGGCCCGCGACCACGCTCGGCAGTGCGCCCTCCATCCCCGCGACGGCGACGATCGCGCGCGCATCGCGGATCGCCGACAGGTGGTCGAGCAGGCGGTGCAGTCCCGCGACCCCCACGTCGTAAACGCGCCGCACTTCGCTGCCCCTCAGCTCGGCCGTGACGGCGGCCTCCTCCGCCACGGGCAGGTCGGCCGTGCCGCCGCAGAGCACGGAGACGCCGGGCTGCCGCGGCTCGTTCCGCCGGTCGACGGTGATGGCGCGCGCCGTTTCGTGGTAGGTGGCGTCTTCGATCGCAGCGAGGACGGCTTCGTAGGTCGGCCGGTCGGCGCGCGTGATCAGCACACGCCCCGCTCGCTCGACCAGCCGGCGGGCGATCTCGGCCGTCTGCTCCGGCGTCTTGCCGAGGGCGAGGACGACTTCGGGCAGCGCGTCGCGCAGCGCCCGGTGGTGGTCGATCTTGGCGAACCCGACGTCCTCGTACGGGAGCAGGCGCAGCTCGTCGACAGCCGACTCGATGCTCGTCGTGCCGGACGCGACGCCTTCGAGCAACTCGCGCAGTGTTCGTTCGTCCATCGTGGGCTCCCAAGGAGCGTGGTGGCAGTATAGCGTGGAGGGCGGCCGGGTCGCCGTTGGCGATGCTGCGTTAGGAGGGCCTATACTGGCGAGCTACCCGACATCGCACGGCTCGACAGGAGGAGATCTTGACGACAGACACGAGCACGACGGCAGCGTTCGCCGGCCGGCTGTTCGGCTCCGCGCTGGGCGCCATCGACATCTACGCGGTCTACCTGGGCGACCGGCTGGGGCTCTACCGGGCACTCGCCAAGGACGGCCCGGCGACGGCGCCCGAGCTGGCCG
>JBIOYF010000363.1:0-2507 GCA_044870035.1 Dehalococcoidia bacterium | reverse complement strand
GAGGACGATGCCTGGAGCTCGTCCACGAGCGTACTCATGCGTACGACGGCGGTTACCTGCCCGGCTACGGCGTTTAGCAGCTGCGCGTCCGATGGCCCGAAGGCGCCCGGCTTCTTGCTGCCCGCGGCGAGTACGCCCAGCGTCTGGCCGTGCCAGACCATCGGTACCACAAGGCCGGACAGGAGGTTCGCCTTACGGAGCAACTCTCGTTGCGCCGGGGCCAGGCGTTCGTCGCTCGCCAGATCGTCGATGATGAACGGCCGCTGGACTCGCTCAAGCAGCGCCCGGAGGATGGAGCCCGGCCCTTCCTGAGCCTGGTCTTCGTCCCAAGCCTGCACCAACGTTTCCTCGACGCGCGCCACGCTGCTCGAAAGCGCGGGCCCGCCCACGCGGGGCGCGAAGAGAACGGCGGTTACGGCATCGTAGCTCAGGCCGATCACCAGGCGCTGCGCGACCAGGTGCAGCTTGGTTCGAAGATCGCCCGGCGATGTGAGGAGCGGCACGATCTCGCCTATCAGTCGCGCCGCGCGGTCGTCGGCGGTCGGGCGCCGTTGCGGGCCGTCTGGCGCGATCGGGCGCTCGCGCCGTTGGGCGTACATGGCGCTGTCGGCCAGCTTGACGAGATCGACGATGGTGTCTGCCTCCTCAGGGCAAACCGCGCTACCGATCGCGACGGCTAGCGGAAGCCGCGCGTTCGTGTCCGGATCAATGAGCTTGGTCCGCTGGAGCTCCTCGATGACCTTAAGCTTGTACTGCTTCGCCGCGTCCTGGTCGGCGCCGGGTATCAGCGCAATGAACTCGTCCCCGCCGTACCGGCCTACGATGGCGCTGTGTCGCTGCAGCACGTCACTGACCACCTGGAGCGTCCGGTCGCCCATCTGGTGGCCGTACGTGTCGTTCACCGCCTTCATGCCGTCGACGTCGATCATCGCTACGGCGCAGCGCTCATCCTGGCCGGAGGCGATGACCTGCTGCATCTCCTCCACAATCGCTGCGTGGTTCAGCACGCCGGTGAGCCGGTCCCGCCTGGCCTGCTCGCGTAGCGTCGCTTCGAGCCGCTTCTGTTCTGTGATGTCGGTAATTGTGCCGACGTAACCTACGACCTCGCCGTGGACGTTTCGTTCGGGAGCCACTTGACCGAGAACCCAGACCGTCGTTCCATCCGGCCGCGCGAATCGGTATTGAGATCTGAACGGGCCGCCTGTCTCTCTGGCGTCGCTCCACTCGGCGAGCACCCGCTCGCGGTCTTCTGGGTGCAGGCTGTTCATCCAGCCCTCGCCTTCCGTCGCGTCAGGCGTTACTCCCAGGATCTCCAGAGAGCGCTCATTGTTGTAGAGGTTCTGTCCCTCAGCGTCGTTGCGAAAGATGCCTACGGGGGCCAAGCTGGCCAGCGTTCGATAACGCAGTTCACCATCCCGCAGTGCCTCCTCCGCGCGCTTGCGGTTCGTCAGCGTGCGCGACACGAGGAAGCTTGCCCCGCCACCGATGAGCGACACAAGGGCGACGCTGAAGGCCGCGAGAAGAACCGCGTTACGGCTGGCCTGCCGCTCTTGCCCGAGGATGAATGAGAACTCTTCACTCGCATCAAGCGTGACGGCGAAAATGTAGCTGGCATGGTCATTGGGCTTGACCAGGAACGTGTAGTGGATGTCCTTGTCGTCCTCATCGGCGGCCGCGGCGGGCTTGCTGGTCGCCGCCGTTTCAGCGACGAGTTTCGGAATGCTAGGGTCCTCGTCGATCTGTCTTGGGTTGTCTGCCAAGTAGCGCCGGAACAGCAGCGCATACCCGCCGGCAGCCGGAGTGTCGTCGTGCCAGACTTCGATACCCAGCGGGACTTCCGTGAATCGGGGCGCCTCGTTCGAGCCGAAGTCCGAGATGATGCCCTCCGGCTCGGTTATGGCTCGGCTCACTAACGAGTCGAACGTTTCAGGTGAAGTCGACGCGACCAGCGTTAGAAGACTCTGCGCCGTCTGGCCGTACGCCAGGCCTTTGGCAGCCATCTCGTCGTCTATCGCCCGGTCGTATAATTTCACGATATACCGGGTGTGGAGATAGAACGCGCCGCTTACCAGCAGGCCTGCCAGTGCCACAAGCATGACCGTCATGACGACGACGCGGTTGCCCCACCTGTCTATCCTGAGCATGCAGCGATCCCCTATGTAATGTTCGGTCTAGCGGGCTGTGATGCGAGCCCGCCGGAGTCCGAATTCAGGGGCGGGCGGGACATTCGCGCTGGCGGCATAGGCCTAAGGGCAGATACCCGGCTGGTCTGCATATAGAGGTACGGGACTTAGGGGAGGCGGGGCTTCGGCCTGAAGGGCCGTCTCTCCAGGCCGGGCGGGAGGTCGACGACCATTGTTCCCGCTGAGATGTCTACTTCCTTGACGACGGCCTCGATCGCGGGCACGAGCAGCTCGCTCTCGTCGTTGCGCACGATATAGACGTCGTTCGCGCCGGTGTCGAGGACTTCTTCGAGCCGGCCGAGGGCGTCACCCGCCGTGTCGCGC
>JBIOYF010000362.1:0-5400 GCA_044870035.1 Dehalococcoidia bacterium | reverse complement strand
AAACGGGGATGGCTGGTCACACGCCCGTGGAGGCGACGAGACAGCTCCCCGGCCAGCCCGATGGCGTCACCTTCGACGACGAGATCGATGTCGAAATGCGCTGAGCCGAGCAACAGGTCGCGGACGGCGCCCCCAACGAGATAGAGGTCGAGGCCACGCTCTTCTGTCAGCGACACGGCCCGCTCCACCGCGGCGCGAGCGGGGGCATCGATGTTTGCGTACAAGGAACGGACCAGTGGCTTGGACACGGCTTCGGGAAGCAGTGTAGCAGAGCTCCGAAGGGCACACTGATTGTGCATTTCTTGACAAACGGAAGCCGCGCCAAATATGATGGCGCTAGCCCGGCAACGGTGCTTTCGAATCTAATTCGGGAGCGTCCGAGGGAGGCTTGAGTCGCTGCGAGCCGGTGATCGCCAGCGGGAGGAGGCCGGACGAAGCCGCAAGAAGCGGCGTACGTGTGGCATCTCCCTCTGCCGACCACTCGTCCGCCACTCGCCTGGCGAGGCGAAGGTCACCTATCGCTGCTCAGGGCCATCCCCGCAGAGCCAGCATACCCGTGAGTCAGCGGGCTTGCGACGCGTATCCGGGCGCAAAGGGGTGGGAGCATGGCCAAGGCAAGCGGCCTGGAAAGGCGGCTGGGCGTGAAGTTCAAGAACCACGCCCTGCTGCAGCAGGCGCTCGTTCACAGCTCCTATGTTAACGAGAATCCTCAGATCACCCCGCAATCGAACGAACGGATGGAGTTCCTGGGCGACGCCGTGCTCGGCCTCGTCGTCGCGAACGACCTGTTCGCCGCCTATCCCGACCAAGACGAGGGCCACCTAACGGAACTGCGCACGCACCTGGTGCGCCGCGACACGCTCGCCAAGGCCGCCCGCCGGCTGAAGCTGGGCGAGGACCTACTGCTGGGCCGGGGTGAGGAGGCGGGCGGCGGCCGTGGCCGGCCGACCAACCTGGCGCATGCATACGAATCCGTCGTGGGTGCCATCTTCCTCGACGGCGGGCTGGCCGCCGCGTGCAAGTTCGTCCGCACATCGCTCGGGCCTGAGCTGGAGGCGATGACCGAGCGCGCCTTCCCGATCGACCCGAAATCGCGGCTGCAGGAGCTGAGCCAGTCGCGCTATCAGTCACCGCCGCACTACCGCTTGGTCCAAACCGAAGGCCCCGACCACGCCCGCAACTTTACGATAGAAGTGCTGGTGAACGGCACCGTGCACGGTACGGGCAGCGGACGCAGCAAGCAGGACGCGGAGAAGGAAGCCGCGCGCGAGGCGCTCCACAATCTGGACGGCGCAGCGCCGGACTCCGAGGCAGGGACGTCGGGCGTATGTACCTAAAGCGGCTCGAACTGCACGGCTTCAAGAGCTTCGCAGCGCCGACGAACCTCGAGTTCGGCACGGGCGTAACCTGCGTCGCCGGGCCGAACGGCGCGGGCAAGACGAACGTTGCTGAGGCGATCCGCTGGGTGCTGGGCGAGCAGGCCACGCGTATCATCCGCGCGCGCAAGACCGAGGACGTGATCTTCAGCGGCAGCGCCATGCGCGCCGCGCTGGGCATGGCGGAAGCGAAGATCACGCTCGACAACAGCGATCACTGGCTGCCGGTCGACTTCGACGAGGTGGTCGTGTCGCGCCGGGCGTTTCGCAGCGGCGAGAACGAGTACTACATCAATCAGGCGCGCGTCCGTTTGCGCGACGTGAGTGAGCTCTTCCTGAAGGCCCAGGTGGGCCAGAACAGCTATGCGTTCATGGGCCAGGGCCTTGTCGAGCAGGTGCTGACGCTGCGGCCGGAGGAGCGGCGCGGGCTGATCGAAGAGGCGGCCGACGTGCGGCTGCACCGCGACCGGCTGGACGAAGCGCGCAACCGGCTGAGCGCGACGCGCGAAAACCTGGAGCGCGTAGAGATGCTGGTGCGCGAGATCGCACCGCGCCTCCGCCAGCTGGAACGGCAGGCCGACCGCGCGGCGTCGTACGCACGCCTGAGCGCAGAGCTGACGCAGACGCTTCGCGAGCTCTACGGGCGTCAGTGGCAGGAGGCGCACGAGGCCGTTCTGGCGGCGAGCGCCACGCTCGATCAGCGAAAGGAGCAGTTCGAGCAGGCGCAGCGCGAACTGCAGACGATCGACGAAGGCTCGTCTTCGCTGCTCGGCGCGGTTGAGGAGCGGCAGCGCGATATCGGCGCGCGCGACGAATCGTTCCGACAGCTGCAGGACTACCTGCGCGATCTGGAGCGACGCGCGACGATGGACGATGAGCGCGGAAGCATGCTCTCGGCGCGGCGTGACGAACTGGCGACGGAGATCGCCTCGGCGCAGCAGGACCGTGCCCAACTCTCGGCCCTGATCGAGCAGCTCGATGCGCGCGCGAAAGCCATTGGGGAGCAACTCGCCGAAGCGCGCGCGCCGGAAGCGGTGGTCGCCGAGCTGGACGAGATCGACACGCGCCTGCGCGAGGTGCGCGCAGAGTCGGCGCAAGCCGAGCACAGGGCCAGCCAGGCCCGGGCGCGCCTAATCGAAGCCGACGGACGCGCCGGGGCGCTCGCAGCGCACCAGGAGCGGCTCGAGGCGGAGCTGGCGTCGCTGGCGGCAGCGCGCAAGGAACCGCTCACGGCGGTCAAGTTGTGGGCTCGCGAGCTGGCCACACGCCGGCAGCGCATGATCGAGCTGCGGCCGACTGCCGAGCGGGCGCAGCAGGCGCTCGCGGAGACGACGGCGGAGCTCAGCGATACAGCGGCGGCCGTCGAGCGGCGCAAGCAGGAGATCGACCGCCTGCGAATCGAGATCGAGGCGGCGCAGGCGCGCTTCGAGCTGGCGTCCGGCGTCGACGTGGAGCTGCCCGCGCCGGACGCGGGCGTACGGGCGGTGCTGGCGGCGGGCGGTCGCATTCCGGGCGAGGAGCCTGCGCCGGACGCGCGCGTCCACGGCGTGGTCGGCATGCTGGGCGAGCTGCTGCGCGTGCCCACCGGGCTGGAGCGCGCGATCGAGGCGGCGCTCGCCGATACCCTGCATGCGATCGTCGTCGACAACCAGGAGGACGCCCTCGCAGCGATCGAGCTGCTGATCAGCGAGGACGCGGGGCGCGCGACGGTGTTCCCGCTGCGCAACGCGAGTTCGCGGCCGCCGGTCAACATTCTGGAGGAACGCGGCGTGTTGGGCGTGGCGTCCGATCTGGTGAAGTGCGACGGACGCTATCGGCCGCTGGTGAATTCGCTGCTGGGCCGCACCATCATCGCCCAAAACCTTGGCATCGCGAAGGCGATCCTGCGGCGCGGCATGGGCAACGTGGTCACGCTGGACGGCGTGCTGCTGCGTCAGAACGGTGCGATCACAGCGGGCAGCTCGAAGGCGATCCGCGCTGCGCTCGTGCACCAGCGCGAGGTGAACGAGCTGCCGGCCGAGCTCCAGCAGCAACGCGCCGCACGGCAGCAGGCGTCCGATGCGCTGAGCGAGGGCGAGCGACGGCTGGCTGAGCTCCGTAAAGCCCACGAGGAGCTTGCGCCCGTCGCCGAGCGGCTGCTGGCCGAGCTGGCGAACGCCGAAGAGCATCTCGCGCACCAGAAGTCGCGGCTGCCGGCGCTCGCGGCGCGGCTCGTCGCCCTACGCATCCACCGGACCGACGCGCAGCGCAGCCTGCTCGAAGGCGAGCCGGCCCTCGTCGCGGCGCGCGAGGCGGTGGAACGCGCGCAAGCCGCGGTCAGCGAGCAGGACGCCGTGCGGACGCGCCTGCGCGAGCAGCTCGAGGAGCTGACGGCGCGGCGCGACACCCTCGCCGGCAATCTGGCGAACCGCACGGGACGCATCGCGACGCTGGAGGACGAGCAGCGCGGGCTGGAGCAGCAGCGCCGGGTGCAGTCGGGCGCCGTTGCGCGCGTCGATCAGGAGATCGCGCGCCGGCAGGAGCTGGCGGCCCGGTTGGAGGAGGACCTGACGGCGATCACGGCGCGGCTGGCGTCGACGCGGGAAGAGATCGGGCAGAAGACCGCGGAGCTGGAGGCAGCGAGCGCGGAGCTGGCGCCGGCGCGCAACTCGCTCGAGCAGCTCACGTCGCGCCAGCGCACGATCGGCGACGAGCTGGCCGCGGCGCGCTCGAACTCGCTCGCGGCGGAGCGGGCACTACTCGACGCGCAGTCGGCGCTGCAGCTACGCAGCGATGAGCTACAGGCGCTGAGGGACCGCCTGGAAGAAGAGGGCTTCCGCGCCGCGGCCGACGGCGAGCTCCTCGCGACGGACAGCGACGCGCCGCCCGTCTGGCTGACGACGGAGGCCCAGGAATCGAACGAAGTACCGCCCATGCGCGGCGGCGCCGACGTCGATACCGCCGCGCTGCGCGAGCAGGCGAACTCGCTGCGCGCGCAGATCCGGCGCCTGGGACCGGTGAACGAGCAGGCGAGCGAGGACTACGCGGAGAACAAGGAGCGCCACGACTTCTTGAGCGGCCAGCTGACCGACCTGAGCGAGGCTGAGGCGTCGCTGCAAGAGGCGATCGACGAGCTGGAGCGGATCATCCGCGAGCGCTTCTCGGACACGTTCCAGCGCGTCAACAGCGAGTTCACGCGCTACTTCACGACGTTCTTCAACGGCGGCCACGCGGAGCTAACGCTGAGCGCGCCGGACGAGCACGGCCTGCCCGGCGTCGACATCATGGCGCAGCCACCGCGCAAGCGCGTGCGGTCGCTGGCGATGCTCTCGGGCGGCGAGCGGTCGCTGACGGCGCTGGCGCTGCTCTTCGCGCTGCTGCAGACGAACCCGTCGCCGATCTGCGTGCTGGACGAAGTCGACGCGGCGCTGGACGAATCGAACGTGGACCGCTTCTCGACGGTGCTGCACGAGCTGTCGGAGCGGACGCAGTTCATCATCATCACGCACAACCGCCGCACACTGGAGATCGCCGACACGATCTACGGCGTATCGATGGGTGAAGACAGCGTATCGACGCTGCTCTCGCTGCGCCTGGCGGACATCTCGAAGAACTAGAAGTTCCGGTGCGCTTCTTCCGTAAGTCTAAGCAGGCTGCCGATGCCGCCGACGAGGCCGCCGGCGGCGAGGCTGTCGCGCTCGAGCAGGAGTCTGTCGAAGTCGCGGCGGACGAGCAGCTCGAAGAGGAGATCGAGCGGCAGACGGAGCAAGCGCTCCAGAAGACGCGCAAGGGCATCTTCGGGCAGATCGCGGGGCTGTTCGACCGCGGCGGCGAGATCGAGGTCTCGCTCTGGGAGGAGCTGGAGGAGCTCCTGATTGGCGCGGACGCCGGCGTCGCGACGGCGCAGCGCATCCTGGACGACGTGCGCGCGCGCGTCGATAAGGAGCGCATCAAGGACGCCGTGGGCGTGCGCGCGGCGCTCAAGCAGGAGCTGGTCGACATCCTGAACGCGCCCCAGGGCACGGGCCGACTCTGGTCCGGCGAC
>JBIOYF010000361.1:0-9353 GCA_044870035.1 Dehalococcoidia bacterium | reverse complement strand
CGGCGTCGGTGTGGATGGGGATGCGCCGGCGCAGCTTGCCGGCGCGCTCACGGACGGCGCGGGAGATCTCCGCCAGCGGCTCGATCACGCCGATCTCGTTGTTGGCGGTCATCACGCTCACCAGCACCGTGCGCTCGTGGACGGCGTTCGCGACGTCACCCGGGTCGACCAGCCCGTGCTTGTCGACCGGTAGGTAGGTCACCTCGAAGCCGAACTTCTCCAGATACTGGCAGCTGTGCAACACCGCGTGATGCTCGATCGCCGTCGTGACCACGTGGTTGCCCACCCGCGCCAGCTGCTGCGCGAACGCCACGCCCTTGATCGCCGCGTTGATCGATTCCGTCCCGCCGCTGGTGAAGATCACTTCGGTTGTCTTGCAACCGAGCGCAGCGGCGACGCTCGCGCGCGCTGCGTCGATCGCCCGGCGCGCGTCGGCGGCCAGCGCGTACGTGGCGGACGGGTTGCCGTACTCGCCCTCCAGGTAGGGCGCCATCGCGTCGCGTACCTGGGGACGGATGGGCGTCGTCGCCGCATAGTCGAGGTAGATCAGATCGCTCATAGGCTCGTGCTGTATTCGATACAGCGCAACCAGAGGATACCTCTAGATGCTGTTGCCCGACAACGGCGTGGGCGCCGGCTCTCGGTCGCACAGCTGCTCTGGATCGAAGTGGCACTCTAGCGCGTCGATAAAGCGCTGGAGGCGTTCGTCGCTGTACTCGCTCACCGGGAACTTGTCCCGGCGGCCCCACGCGGTGAGCGCGATCTCGTCCTGCTCCATGTCCGGGTAGGGCGTCACGACAATGAACCTACCGTTGTCCAGGTTCTCGGCTACCAGCGCCTCGATCTTGTCGATGAGGTCCTGGTCTGCCGTGTTGTACCAAATGACGACGCCGGCGTGCTCCATGTTGTGGACCACACTCTCGACCGGCCAGGGCTTGTGGTAGACGCCCCACGGCACCGGGCCGCAGAACGGTGGCCCCAGCTCCGGGTCGGCGGAACAGGCGCCGCGGCCCCAGTGCGGCCCGCCCGCCGGCGGCAGCTCGCCCTGCACGCTGTAGTCGACGTTTTGCAGCCTGTGACTTGCCGTGTTTGTGCCGTCGCGATTGCCCCAGAAGCCGCCGTAGATGCGCTGCAGGTCGACGAACTCGCCCGGCAGGGACGGATCGTTGTCGGCCTCAACCGCCGCTGGCGAATCGGGCTCGAACGTCGGCGTGGGCCCGGCCGCCGCGGGCGTCGCGGTCGCTGTAGCCGTCGGGAAGCCCGCGCAGTCCTCGAAGCGCCAGCGGCCATGCTCCTTAACGAATCGGCTGGGACCCTGCAGGTCCACCTCACCCGTGAGCGGGATCTCTTCGCCGCTCGCTTCGAGCACGACGTCGTAGTCCGCAGTCAGGTGGTCGTGGGTCTGATCGACGATCTTGACGTTCTTCACTTTCAGCTCGCTCTCTCCGGCGAAGCCCCTGTAGTTGTTGATCGTGCTCACGAAGTCCAGGTAGCCGATCTTCGACTTGCAGTCGTCGGACAGGTACGTGTAGGCCTTCGGTGGGTCGCCGCTGAGCGCGTGATAGAAGTCTTCGGCGGTCTTCGCGATGTCGCTCTTACTGACGCCGCTGCCCGCGCACGCCGCCATGAGCAGTACGAGCGCAACGGCCACTGCTGCCAAGTATCTCGCCACGAGCTCTGATCGTAGCATGTCGCCCTTTTACACGCTTATTGCCTTTCGTCGCGAGAAGTTTATGACGTTGCAAGATGTTTGCGCCTATGCTCACACCAGTGCAAGGAGCCCAACGAGCGAGACCATGAGGGAGGTGCCATGTGCCCAAGTACGGGAAGAAGGCCCAAGAAGAAGTCGAAGAGGCGATGCACGAGCTGAAACGCGGCGAGCTGGAGAGCGGCAGGTCCGGCAAGAAGGTGACCAGCAAGAAGCAGGCCATCGCCATCGGACTGTCCAAGGCTCGCAAGGAGGGCGGCAAGGTGCCAGCGCGCAGCGGGAACGGCCGTAGCGCCAGCCGGAGTGCGCGCCGGCGCACGGCCGGCAGCCAGAGGCGCGCCGGCACCCGCGCGCGCTCGCGCTCCACGAGCAGCCGTGGGTCATCGAGGATTCGGAGCACGAGCACGAGCCGCAAGCGGCGGCCGGCGGCGTAGTCGCCTAGGTAGCTAGTTTAGGCCTTGGCGCGAGCGCCAGTAGCCGACGGCTTTGGCCAGCGCCCGCGCCGCCCGCTCGAACGAGTGGAACACGGGCAAGCCGCGCTCGGTGACGCGTTTCCGCGCCTGAAACGTGATGTCCTCTACGTGGCCGGGGTGGAGGATCGTCACGAACGGCTTCGCGGAGCGCTCCCTGTGTTGTACGAGCAAGTCGAGCAGCGTGTCCAGGCTGCTCGGGTCGGCCTGCCAGCGACGCGCCATGAAGCCTGATGCCAGCTCCATCGCTATCGCATCGATGCGCTCGTCTTCGTCGAGGATGCTCAGCAGACGCTCGAGCTGCTGCGGCGCGCCGCCGAAGCCGATCGTGCCACCCATGTCGAGCGGATTGCGGTAGCTGCCGCCGATGATGTTGAAGAAGCCCGCCAGCTTCGCATAGCTCGCCGGCGTCAGCAGCGGCACATCGAGGCCTGCGCGTACGAACGCGTCCGTGATCACGACGGACTGACCGCCCGTCATCGCCATCAAGCCCATGCCCTTGCCCGTCGTCGCGTTGGAGTAGAGCAGCACCTTGAGCACGTCGAGCGTGTCGTCTATCGTCTCCGCCGCGATCGCGCCGGCCTGCTTGACCACGGCGTCCCAGACTTCGCGCGACGTCGCCAGCGCGGCGGTGTGCGACGCCGTCGCGCGCGCGCCGGCTTCGGTTGCCCCGCCTTTCCAAACGACGACGGGCTTCGCCGCGCTCGCGCGCCGCAGCGACTCGAAGAAGCGTCGGCCGTCCTTGACGCCCTCGACGTATATCGCGATGACCGCCGTCTCGATGTCGGCAGTGAGGTAGTCGAGATAGTCCGGCACATCGAGCACTTCCGCGTTGCCGATGCTGATCGACGTGCTGATCCGCACGCCCTGCGGCGCGCCCACCTGCGCGAAGTTGATCGCATGCGTGCCGGACTGCGAGATGAAGCCGACCGGCCCACCTTCGCCCGCGGGCTGTTCCCCCGACTGGCGCACACCGATGCCCGGCTTGTACAGGCCCATGCAGTTCGGCCCGATCAGTGGCAGGCCCGCCTCGCGCGCGATCCGGCCGATCTCGGCCTGCAGGCGAACGCCTTCGTCCTCGCCCGTCTCCGCGAACCCCGAGGTGAACAGCGCTACGCCGCCGACCTCCTTCGCCGCGCAGTCGGCGATGATCCGCGGCGCGATCGCGCGCGGCACGGCGCACATGACGTAGTCGATCTCGTCCGGGATGTCCTTCAGGGACGCGAAGTTTGGCACGCCCAGCTCGGCGATGCCCGGGATCTCGTTGGGATCGACCTGCACGGAGTACACCTTCCCGTGGAAGGTGCTCATGTTGCGCAGCCAGAGGTAGCCGTTGGCGCGTTTGTCCCCCACGATCGCGACGGTGCGCGGGTTTAGCGCGCGCGCCAGCCTGTGCTGGGCGTCTTGCACTGCCGCTAGCGGTGCGCCCCGGCCCGGCCGCCGGTTGCCGGCGGCGGCGCCTTGCGCTTGTCCTTCAGCTTCTTGAGCTTCTGGCTGTGCTTCTTGATCGCGACTCGTTTGCGCTTGTTCATGGTGTACTCAACACAATCCGCGCGTCGACAGCGACCGCGCCTTTGGGATACGCGAACACCGGGTTCAGGTCCAGCTCTACGATCTCGGGGTGCTGCTCCACGAACGACGACACGCCCATCAGGAGCGACTCGAGCGCCGCAAGATCGGCCGGTGCCTGGCCTCGATAGCCTTCCAGCAGCGGGAAGCCCTGGATCTCGCGCACCATCTGTCGGGCGTCACGCGGCATCAGCGGCACGATGCGGAACGCTACGTCCTTCAGGACTTCCACCAGCACGCCGCCCAGACCGAACATCAGCACCGGCCCAAACTGGGCGTCCGTCGTCATGCCCACGATGACCTCGATGCCCGGCTCGGCCATGCGTTGCACCGCTACGCCTTCGATCCGGGCGTCGGGCACGGCCTGCTTCGCCGATGCGACCATCTCGTCGAACGCCGCGCGCGCTTCGTCCGCCGAACCGAGGCCGAGCTTGACGCCGCCGGCGTCAGTCTTGTGCGTGATCTGCGGCGAGACGATCTTGATCGCGACCGGAAAGCCGAGCTCGCCCGCGATCGAGGCCGCCTCGCCGGCAGTTCGCGCCAGCCGCGCCTCGACGACGGGTATGGCGCCCTGTGCGAGCAGCTGCTTCGCCTCGATCTCGTTGAGGACCGTCCGGCCCTGCTGCCGGGCCGCATCGATGATCGTCGCGCTTGTCATAGCGTAGAGCGCCCGTATGGTACGGAAGGCTGCTGCCGCCGTCAATCATCCGCAACAGGTAGGGGCGGGTTCAAACGCGCCCCTACGTTTCTTTTCTTTCGACTTTTCGACTTCGCCGCGCCGGTGTATACTGGATGCCGAAGCGGAAGTGGCTCAGTGGTAGAGCACCTCCTTGCCAAGGAGGGGGTCGCGAGTTCGAATCTCGTCTTCCGCTCCAACTGGAGATTAGGCGCACGGCTCATTGGCCGTGCGTCTTGCTGTTGGCAACCTGGGCAGTTCCTGAGAAGATTCCTAGGAAATTACAGCCCTCAGCCTCAATACTCTGCCTGCAGCCGAAGCGATAATCGTGGTGCCAATGGGTGAGGCCGAAATGCTTGCCTCGACACATCGTCGTGCATTGCTCCTTTGCTGCGGCGGACTCTTGGTCTTGTCGCTATCTTTCCTCGCGCCTCTCGGCGGCGTACGTTCTGTCCGAGCGCAAGAGGCGCCCGGTCCGCTGCGGATCAGCCAGGTCATCGTCAGTGATGACGGAAAGTCCGTCAAGAGCTTCGTCTCGCTGAGCGACGCGTTCGGCAGGCCGCTCCAGGGCCAGTTCGATTTCGACGCCCAGATCGATGGCAAGGGGACACACCTTTCATCGGTCCACCCTGTGATCGATGAGGACGCCGGTTTGGCTGTTCTGCTCCTCATCGATGTCAGCGGCAGCATGGAGGGAGAGCCACTCGCGCAGGCCCGATCGGCGGCCGCTTCGTTCATCGACGGTCTGCTGCCCAAAGATACGGCGGCAGTGGTTCCCTTCGCCGACGCCGCTCCCGCTACTGCGTCGTTTACGGGCGATCGCGCCGTCCTTCTGAGCGGCATCGACTCACTGGCTGCATCAGGAGGAACGGCTCTGCATGACGCAGTGGTGGGCGGCATTGCCCTGGCTAAGACCGCTCCTAGCGAACGCCGAGCGATTGTCTTGCTTACCGACGGCAAGGACTCCGGCAGTGTCAGCACTCATACGAGAGAGCAAGCGATCGACGAGGCGGCGCAAGCTGGCATTCCAATATTCACCATCGGCTTGGGAGCTGACGCCGACACGGATCTCCTGCGCGACCTCGCGGCCAAAGGCGGCGGACAGTTCTATCGCGCCCCCGCACCGTCGGACGTTCCAGCCATCTTCGATGCGCTCAGCTCATCGTTGCGGAGCTTGTACGTTCTGACCCTGCCTTTGTCCAAGGCGACGACGGCGAATCGAACGATCCTAGTCAGCACGTCGCTGGACGGGACCGTGGTGAGCCACACGATGCTCTTCCTCGCGCCGCAAGCCGTGATTCCGGCGGCGAGCGACAGCTCGACTAACATCCCGGCCTTTGTTTGGCTGCTCCCGATCGCTGCCGCGATCTTGGTTCCGTTGCTGCTCGTGGTGAGAAGCCTCTGGCGTTCGCGCAGGCGGCGCGGCGCTGCCCGCGGGGGGCCGGCAGGAGAGGGCGACGTCTGGTTGCCCGCTCCGCAGCAGAGTGAACGAGCTCCCCTCGAAGCCTTGCAGGGCACATTGCTCGTCGTCGCCGGGCCCAGTGCCGGCATGTCAGTGCGCGTTGGTGAGACGCCGATAGAGATCGGGTCTGGGCCTTCCTGTGGATTGCAGATCGCTGCCGAAGATGGGGCTGTGGGCAGCGTGCACGCTCGCGTCTGGCTTCGGAGCAAGCGTCTCATGGTGCATCACCTCGCGCGCGGGCCTCAGACGCTCCTCGCCGGCCGGCCGATCGAGTGGGCCTCCCTCGAATCCAACGACGCCATCGCCATTGGATCCCACGTCATTACGTTTGCCCTCGAGGGCTCCTAGCTCCTTCCTTCCTTAGAATCCCCTAAGAGCCGGCGCGTTATGTTGACAGGCTGCCAACTTCATGATACGTAAGAACTCACAAGGTGACGGGGTCTTTTCGACACAGGTAGCGGGTTCAACATCTTTGTTGGACGGTGCAGTATGTCCGCCGCCCCGGGACACAGCGGCGCGACATGCTGGCGATAGGGCTATCGGACGGAGCCGTAAGCTATGGTGTCAGTTCCTCATCTTGCTTCGAGCGGCTCGGCGTCTCATACCGCCAGCGTGCTCCTCCTATATCGCGAACCGGACACAGCAGCCGGAGCGTTCCGGCGGCTCTCTTCGCTCGGCTACGGCGTCGTGCTTTGCCCGGCGGCAAACGCGATCGAGGGCTGGCAGGAACAGCTCAGCTCGGACCTCGTGATCGTCCTGGACGAGTTCGCGAACGACGGCCTCATCGAGATCTGCTGTGCCCTGCGAGACCGCACGAACCGGCCGATCATCGTCCTGGCTGAATGCTGCGAAGAAC
This sequence comes from Dehalococcoidia bacterium, assembly GCA_044870035.1. Classification (GTDB taxonomy): domain Bacteria; phylum Chloroflexota; class Dehalococcoidia; order DSTF01; family RBG-16-68-14; genus JBBDXS01. The sequence continues at coordinate 2,612 of JBIOYF010000361.1, read as the reverse complement.
AGCTCATCGCCAGAACGCTGGACGCCGGTGTTGATGAATACCTGCCGGCGTCGATCGGGGACCGTGAGCTGAGCGCTCGCATTGATGCGTTACTGCGCCGTTTCGGCGGGCATGTCCAGGACGTTTGGCACGTTGGCGGCCTGACGCTCTCTATGGCCGAGCTTTCCGCAGAGGTATTCGGCCGGCGCGTCTTCCTCACCCCGATCGAGTTTCGCTTGATCGCCTGCCTGGCCTCCGCGCCGGGTAAAGTCTTCACGCATGAGACGCTGATGTCCCGCGTTTGGGGCGCAGAGTATGTCGACGCCCGCCACTATCTCTACCTCTACGTCCGCTACCTCCGGGAAAAGCTGGAACCCGACCCGAAGCGCCCGCGCTTCATCGTGAGCGAGTGGGGCGTCGGCTACCGGCTCCAGCCCGTCGAGCACGCCTCACCCTAGTCCGCCTCCTCGATCATCTCCAGCTCGCGCCGTGGCCCGCGGCCCGATCAACGCGCGCCCCGAAATCCTGGGAGTCCTGCCCTGAGGATTCTTAGGACTTTTCGTAGCGCTTCCAAGACACATCGTGCGATTGCTCCCGTAAGCTAGGCCTCGTCAACCGAGAGGACGGAGGGCGGGGTGAAGCGCGAAGTTCTTCTCTTTTGCGGGACCGGTGACTCGCGGGCGGTAGCGGCACAGCTTGTGCAGTGCGGCTTCGTCGTGCGCACCGCGCGCGACTTCGACACAGCAGTCCGGCTGCTGCTCGAGCGCGGCCCGGTAGCGGCCGTGATCGCCACGGAGGAACCGGAAGCCATCTGCTCGTGCTTGCGCCAGCTAGCCGAGCTGCCGCTGCTCGTCCTCACTCCGGAGCCGGACGAAGAGCTGACAGTGCGCGCGCTCCGGGCGGGGGCCGACGACGTGCTCCACGGCCCTTATTCCCGACGCCAGCTTGCCATCCGCATCGACGCGCTCATCCGGCGTTCCACGCGACGCCGTCAGCCGTTCAGGAGCGCAGAACGCCTCCAGGTCGGCGACCTCGTGTTGGACATGGACACGCGCCAAGCGGTGAAAGGCGGACGGCCGCTGCGCCTCCGCCCGACAGGCTTCCGCATCCTCGCGGCGCTGGCCCGTCGGGCGGGCGCGGTGGTGAGTCATCGCGAGCTGCTGTCGGAGGTCTGGGGATATGCCTTGCCGGACAGCAACGACGTTATCCGGCCGCATGTCCGCCATCTGCGTAACCAGCTCGCTGCCGCGGGCGGCCGGCCGCAGCAGCTGCTCAGCCAGCGCGGTAGCGGCTACCGGCTCGCCTAAAGAGGGGTCGACATGATGGCAATCGTAAGAGAGAAGCGCGAAGCAGCAACGCAGGGACATGTTGCGCTCTACTCACGAGACGCGGGCTGGCGCCGGGCGGTGGCGGAGAGCCTGCGCGAGGCCGGACATTCGCTGGGCAAGGCAGCGCGGCCGGAGGAGGTCCAACATCTGCTCTCCGGCCAGCGCTTCGATGTACTGGCGCTCCAGGTCCACGACGAAGCGGAGGGCGGAGCGATCGCGGAGGCGCTGCAGGGCATCAAGCTGCCCCTGCACACGATCCTGGTCGGCAACGCGCACGCGCTGCCGCTGCGACTCGAACGCCACGCGGGCCGGACGTTCCGCTACGTCCCCGGCGAAGTGCCTGCCGCGGAGCTGAGCCGCCTCGTCGATGTCAGCATCATCTCCGGCGCGTGGGACGAACCTGTCGGCGATAACTCCGCCACCGCGCACCGCGAGGTCGACCTCCACGACGTCATCGACCGCAGCGCGTCGGCCGTGCTGGCGCGGGCGCGGCGCAAGAAGCAGACCTTTCGGAGCGAGGTGATCGGCCCGGTGTCGGCGGCCTACGCGGACCGCGCTCCCCTGATCAAGGCGCTGACGGCGCTCCTCAAGATCATCGTCACGGCATCGCCCGAACGCGCGGCGATTGCCGTGGAGGCGGAGGCCCGCAGCGACGAGTGGCTGGTCCGCATCACCGCCGCGCGCGAACGGGACGCGACCGGTTCGAACGCGGCCGCCGTTGAGGTCCTGCGCGACGAGACGAAGGCGCTCAAGGCCGCGTCGAACGCGCTGCGCCAGCAGGGCGGCATGCTCTGGGTGGAGCTGCAATCGTCCGGCCTCCCTGCGTTTGCCCTGACCGTTCCCATGCCGAACGGCCACGAAGGCCGGACGGACTGACGATGTTGCGCTGCAAGGAACGCATGGAGGGGGGTGACGCCGGACGGAGATAGCGAAGTGCTGCAAGACGGGCCGGGGCGGCTCGGTCCGGCCGGGGGCCCGTCACGAGAGAACAACGAAACTCATCAAAAACAAAGGGAGGAAAGGAACAAGACATGGTTGCAATTATTCGGAACGTCGTGATGTACAGCCGGCCGTTCATCGACAGCGTCAAGTCGCGTATCTCCAGTGAGCGCGGCCAGGACCTGTTGGAGTACGCGCTGCTGAGCGGAATGGTTGCGATTGGCATCCTGGCCGCCATCGTTATCTTCACGCCAGCGCTGAACTCCATGGCCACTGGCATCAAGAACTGTATCGACTTCACCGGCGGTACAGTCTGTGCCCCCGGTCCGTAGGTCACAAGACCCCAATGAGAAGGCGGCGGGCGGG
>JBIOYF010000360.1:0-6440 GCA_044870035.1 Dehalococcoidia bacterium | reverse complement strand
TCTGGGCGCGTAGTTAGGGGTTCTCGGCGCTGCTAGGCGGAGGCCCCGGCAGCGGCGCGATCGGCGACGATGAGGAGGCGTCCGGCACGGACACGCGAGGCGGGGATGTCAGCGCCCTCCCTGAGCTCGCGGAGGGCTTCGCGCTTCGCTTCGCCGGCGACGAGGAACAGGCCGACGGCGGCCGAGGAGAGGGCCGGCAGCGTCAACGTCAGCCGTGGGTAGTCCGGCCGCTCGACCCGGACGACGCGCCGGTCCGTGACGTCGAGCGCCGGATCGTCCGGAAAGAGCGATGCGGTGTGACCGTCGGCGCCCAGGCCGTGCAATACGAGATCGAACGCCGGAAGGCCGGGCCCAAAGACCGCTGTCAGCTCATCTTCGTATTGCTGTGGGTCGCAGGACTCGCCCGACATACGGTGCACGTTCGCAGCGACTCTCGAGAGCAGCGCGATGTGCGCCCTACCGTAGTTCGAGGCGGGGTGATCGGGCGGGACGCAGCGCTCGTCGCCGAAGAAGACGTGCATATCGCTCCATGGCAGGTCCATCGTCGACAGGCGTTCGTAGACCAGGCGCGGTGAATCGCCGCCGGCGAGGACGAGCGTCCTGGGACGGAGCGCGGCGATGCGTTCGGCGGCCTCTCCCGCGAAGTCGTCTGCGACGATCAGCTCTCGCGCTAGCGGAGGTGCCATCGGCGCGGTGCGATGAGTCCGTCGGCCTCGGGCGGGCCCCAGGTGCCCGCCTGGTAGTAGTGGAGTGGTGGCTGCTGCTCCAGCACAGGCTGCAAGACCTCCCAGGCCCGTTCGACGCTGTCCGCGCGCGCGAAAAGCGTGTGGTCGCCGGCCATCGCGTCCCAGAGCAGCCGCTCGTACGCCTCCTCCGGCGTGCCCAGGATCGACTCGCCCTGGGCAAACTCCATGCGCGCCGGCCGGACGCGGATCTCCTGGCCGGGCACCTTGGCGAGAAAGACGAAGGTGATGGCTTCGTCCGGTTCGATGGTAAGGGAGAGGTGGTTCGGCGGCAGCTCGGCAAGTCCGGAGCTCGCGAAGAACCGGATCGGCGCGTCGCGGAACGAGATCTGGACCTCGACCGCGCGGCGCGGCAGCCGCTTGCCGGCGCGCAGGTAGAACGGCACGCCCGCCCAGCGCCAGTTGTCGATCGAAATCTTCATCGCGGCGAACGTTTCGGTGAGCGACTCGGCGCCCACGCCTTCCTCGTCGCGGTAGCCGGGCGCTTCGCGGCCGTCGATCTCGCCGCGCGTGTACTGCCCACGCACGACGTGCTCCGGATCGACGGGCTTCATCGCGTAGAAGAGCTTGGAGCGCTCTTCGCGGAGCGATTCCGCGTCGAACGAGGCAGGCGGCTCCATAGTCAGCAACGACAGCACTTGAAAGAGGTGGTTCTGGACGACGTCGCGGATGGCGCCGGTCTCTTCGTAGAAGGACGAGCGGCCTTCGATGCCGATCGTCTCGGCGAGCGTGATCTGGATGTGGTCGACGGCGTCGCGGTTCCAGACGCGCTCGAAGACCGAGTTGCCGAAGCGAAAGACGAGAATGTTCTGCACCGTCTCCTTGCCAAGATAGTGGTCGATGCGGAAGATCTGGCGCTCTTCGAAAACGCGGTCCAGCGCGCCTTCGAGCGCGCGCGCCGACCCGAGGTCGCGGCCGAACGGCTTCTCGATCAGGAGGCGCGTGCCTTTGATCAAGTCCTGCCGCTCCAGCTCCTCCACGAGCGCCGGGTACGTCGACGGAGGTGTGGCGAGGTAGATCAGCCGGCTCAGCTGCTGGCAGCGGCGCGCCAGCTCGTCGTAGCCGCCCTCTTCTCCCGAAACGTAGGTGAGCCGTTGGGCGAACCTCTTCCACGTCGCGTCATCGACGCGCTGGCCGGAGGCCTCGACGGCCGCGCGCGCGAGGTCGCGAAACGCATCGTCTGCCACCCGTTTGCGGCCATAGCCGATGATCCGCCCTTCGGGCACCTCCTCCCGGCGCTCGAAGAGGCGGTAGAGCGCGGGGAAGAGCTTGCGACGCGCGAGATCGCCCGTCGCGCCGATGATGACGATGTCCTGGTCTTGGGGACGCTCTTCCGTCATGCCTGCTGGACGGCGTGGCCGCCGAACTCGTTGCGCAGCGCGGCGATGAAGCGCATGGCGAACGAGTTCTCGTCGCGCGAGCTGAAGCGCCGGAAGATCGACTCGGCGATGACGTTCGCGGGCACGCCGCGTTCGACCGCCTCGAGCACCGTCCAGCGGCCTTCGCCAGAGTCATCCACGTAGGCGCGCAACGACGCGAGCTGCGGGTCCTTCTCGAACGCGAGCGCGGCCAGCTCGAGCAGCCACGAGCGGACGACGCTGCCGTGGTTCCACAATGCCGCGACCTGGTGCGGATCGATTTCGAAGTCGGACGCCGCGAGCAGGTCGAAGCCCTCAGCGTACGCCTGCAGCAGCCCGTACTCGATGCCGTTGTGGATCATCTTCACGTAGTGCCCGGCGCCGGACGGCCCCACGTGCGCGTAGCCGCCCTCCGGCGCAAGCGCCTGGAGCAGCGGCTCGACTGCTTCGAACGCGTCGGGCGGGCCGCCGGCCATGAGGCAGAAGCCGTTCTTCAGGCCCCAGATGCCGCCGGACGTGCCAACGTCGAGAAAACGCAGGCCGCGCAGGCTCAGCTCGCGCGCGCGACGGACCGAGTCGCGGTAGTAGCTGTTGCCGCCGTCAATGACGATGTCGCCCTCCGACAGCAGCACCCGCAGCTCGGAGATCGTGCCCTCCGTCGGTTCGCCGGCGGGCACCATCACCCAGACGACGCGCGGCGCCGGAAGCTGCTTGACGAGCTCTTGCAGCGACGCGACTTGCGAGACGGCGGGATCGCGGTCGAAGCCTGCCGTCTCATGGCCGGCGGCGCGCAGCCGCTCGCTGATGCCGGCGCCCATGCGCCCCAGCCCCACGATCCCGATCTTCACGACACGGCCTCGCGGAGCTGTTCCAGCGTGACGTCACTGGCGCCGCGCCCGTGCGCATATCGAACCGGGCCCACGATCCCGATCTTCACGACACGGCCCCCCGCAGCTGTTCCAGCGTGATACGCGTAACGCGACGCCCGTGGCCCAGCAGCGATAGCACGTCGCCATCGGCCTGGGCGCGGTTGAGCTGACCGAACGTGTACGCCTGGCCGGGCACGGGAATGTCACCGTCCGGCTCGTCGATCAGCTGGACGAAGACGCCATTGTTCGGGCCGCCCTTGTGGAGCTGGCCCGTCGAGTGGAGATAGCGCGGCCCGTAGCCAAGCGTCGTCGCGACGTTGAGCCGGTCGCGTAGCTTGAGACGGAGCGACTGCAGCTCTGCGTCGAGTGCGTCCGTACGCGGGAGAAACGCCTGGAGCGCCAGATAGTCGCCCGCGCGCACCTGCTCGAGCAGCGCCGCGATCGGTGGCAGGGCGGGCAGCGGCTCAGCGCCGCCGGCGAGAAGACGCTGCGTGGCGTCCTTCGCCTCCCGCACGTTCGGCTCGTCGAACGGGTTGACCTGCAGCACGTAGCCCGCGACGGCCGTCGCGAACATCCAGCGCATGAACTCGCTGCCGAGCTGTGATACGCCGCCGTACGGCAGCCGTACGACCGGATGCCCGGCCTGCTCGAGCGCTCCAAGGCCTTCGTGATCGCCGATCGCGACGAAGAGGCGGTCAGCGCCGTAGACGTCGGGCGGGCCGAGCGGCTCGCGGTCGACCGGGATGATGCCCTTGCCGTCCTTGCCGAGCGATTCCGCGATGAGCTGCTCGATCCAGGCGCCGAGCGACGCGATCTCAGCGGGCAGGACCAGCGTCAGCTTGTCGCGGCCGGCGAGCGCGGCTTCGCCCAGCGTCGCGCCGAGCCAGGCGCCGGGGTTCGCGTCGATCGAGACGCAGTAGTGGCACGCGTGCAACATTTCGTGCGCGCGGTCGAGCAACTGATCGATGTCGATGCCGGCCAGCACCGCGGGCACGAGGCCGAAGTACGAGAGCGCGGAGTACCGCCCGCCGACGTTCGGCGCGCCGAGGAACGTCCGGCGGAAGCCGCGCTGGGCCGCCAGCCTGTCCAGCGGCGTGCCGGCGTCCGTGATGGAGAGGTACTGGTGGCCGCTGGGCTGGAGCTGCAGGAAGTGCTGCAGCAGCGACATCGTCTCGATCGTCGTGCCGGACTTGCTCGATGCGATGAACTGCGTCTCGCTCAGATCGAGCCGGTCTTGCGCGGCGCGGATCGCGCGCGGATCGGTTGTGTCGAGCACAAACGCATCGGCGAAGGGCGGCTGCACGCCGAAGGACGCCCAGAGCACCTCCGGCGCGAGGCTGGCCCCACCCATGCCGAGCAGCACCAGGCTGTGGCAGTCGTCTACCGAGACGCTCTCGGCGAACGCGCGCAGCCGGGCGACCTCTTCCAGCATCGGGTCGATGATCGTGAGCCAGCCCAGGCGTTTGCCGATGCCGTTGTCCTGCGGCTGCCAGACCGTGTGGTCGCCGTCCCAGACGCGCCGCATGACGTCCTGCTCCCGCATCGCGTCAAGGCGGCGCTCGACGCGATCGCCGAGCGCATCGAGGGCGCCGCTATGCCGGGCCGGGCGCGCGCCCGCTTCCTGCACGCGCTTCCAGACCTCCTCGTTCAGCTTGGCGAAGTCATTGCCAAACGAAGCGAGACCCTCGCTGAGCAGCTCCTCCGTGACGGTGTGCAGCTCGATCGCTTGCTGTGCGAGCTGTTGGAGCGCCTCTTCCGCCTGCGCCATCTCGCGTTCGCTGAAGGGCTGCACGCGCCCATGGTCGAGAAACGCCTTGAGCGTCGCCTCGGGCATGGTGTTCACCGTATCGGCCGCGACCAGCTCTTCGACGTAGAGGACGTCGGAGTACGCAGGGTCTTTCGTGCCTGTGGAGGCCCAGAGCGGACGCTGAACGCGCGCTCCGGCCGCCGCGAGGCGCTCCCACTGCGGGCCGGAGAAGATCTCGCGGAAGCGCTTGTACGCATAGCGTGCGTTGGCGACGGCGATCTTGCCGCGCAGCGGCGAGTCCTTCGCGAGCTGCGCGTCGACCTTCGTATCGACACGCGAGACGAAGAACGACGCGACGCTCGCCACGTTATCGACGCGCTGGCCGCGCGTGAGGCGGTGCTCCAACCCAGCGATGTACGCGCGCGCCACCTGCTCGTACACGTCGACGCCGAAGAGCAGCGTGATGTTGATGTTGATACCCCCGGCGATCAGTTCGCGCACGGCCGGAATGCCGGCGGGCGTGCCGGGCACTTTGATCATGACGTTGCGACGGCCCACCGTGGAGAACATGCGCTTGACTTCCGCGACGATCTGCTCGGTGCTGCCCTCCTGCGCCTCGAACGAGACGAAGCCGTCGCCGCCGTCGGTGGCGTCGTAGACGGGACGGAGCACGTCGGCGGCGAGGCGGATGTCCTCGGCGGCCAGCTCGAGATACGCCTCGTACGGTGTGGCCGGTTTGTGCGCAGCGATACGCTGGAGCGCTTCGTCGTAGTCGTTCGAGCCGGCGATAGCCTTGTGCAGGATGGTGGGGTTGGACGTCATCCCCGTGATCCAGCCGCTCTGCACCATGCGCGCCAGCTCGCCGGAGGTGATCAGCGCGCGCCGCAGGAAATCGAGCCAGACACTCTGGCCCTGCTGGCGGAGTTGCTCGACGGGGTTCATGACGGCTCTTATATGGTATCGCGAAATAGTGGCCTGTGGGCCCAGGCAGGCCTGGGTCGATGTGTTTGAGGAAGTGAGAAACGGCTCCCAAGGGAGCCGTCCTCGGTCGCGCGCGAACTGCGCCGGCTACGCGCAGCTCTCGCCGTAGTGCTCGACCGCGGCGAGAACGTCGCCCACGGTGTAGACGGTCCCGTCGCCTTTGTCTTGGAAGTAGTGGTGGACGGCGAACACGATATCGCCAATTCCCACGGCGCCGTCGCCGTTGTAGTCGGGGCACGGAGGCGCGCCCGCATGCGCGATGAGGGGCAGCGCCAGCAGCGCGGCGGTGAGTAGCGCTCCGATCGTTTTCATCGTTCGTCCTCCCCTGGCGCTCCGGCCGGCGAAAGCAGTCTCGGTGAAACGCCTAGGCATTCCCCTGAGAAGGTTCGGTATATGGAGGGGCGGGCTAAAGAGCCGGGATGGAGGCTGGCAGGAACCTCAAAAGCCCATCTCTTCGAAGACCTCGGAGAGCCGCTTGGGGCGGAAGGGACGCTCTTCCGGTCCGGACGCCTGACCGGAGTCGTCGACACGCTCCTGAAGTATGTCCTTCTCCTTTTTGATCTTCGCCCTCAGTTGGTCGACGAGTTTGGCGCGAGACTCACGGTCGTTCAACATCAGCCGTCTCCTCCGACTTGCGGGGTCGCCTACCCTATGAACGAAGGTGGGAGCGCGGCGTAACAGCTTCGGGCTAGGCTCCGGCCAGCCATTCTGGCAGGGGCGCCTGGAGGGTGGCGAGCGCCGA
>JBIOYF010000359.1:0-3382 GCA_044870035.1 Dehalococcoidia bacterium | reverse complement strand
TGGCTGGGCATTCCCAGCTCGTTCTCGGCCGAGGTGATGGCGCACCAGGGCTTCGACTACGTCACCGTCGACATGCAGCACGGACTGATCGGCTACCAGGTCGCCGTGACGATGCTCCAGGCGATCTCCACAACCAATACGACGCCGTTCGTGCGCGTGCCCTGGAACGAGCCGGGCATCATCGGGAAGATGCTGGACGCCGGCGCGTACGGCATCATCATCCCGATGGTGAACAGCGTCGCCGAAGCGCAGGCGGCGGCCGGCGCGTGCCGCTACGCACCGGCGGGCTACCGCAGCTTCGGGCCCGTGCGCGCCGCCTACTACGGCGGCCCGGATTACGCCGGGCGCGCCAACCATGAGATCGCGTGCATCCCGATGATCGAGACGACGCGCGCGATCGCCCAGCTCGACGATATTCTCGCCGTCCCCGGCATCGACGCCGTCTACGTCGGCCCGGCGGACCTCAGCCTGACGCTGGGCCTGCCGCCGCGCATGGACAACACCGACCCGTCGTTCGAAGAGGCGCGCATGACGATCGTCAACGCCTGCAAGAAGCACGGTATCACGGCGGGCATCCACGCGAACGCGCAGATCGCCTCGCGCCACAGTGAAGCGGGTTACCAGATGATCACGATCTCGTCCGACACCGGCTCACTCGCCTCCGGCGCGGCGCATGACCTCCGCACCGTCCGCGGCGCGACTGACGCCAGCGGCCAGCCGGTCTATCGGTAGTGCAGGCGTCGTCTTCGGTGCTCGAAGTTCGCAGGTCGACGTTCGAGACCGAGCGACAGCAACTCTCGAACTTCGAACCTCGAGCTTCGAACGACTAATGCCTGAACCTCGCATACTCGCGGAACAGCTCGGCTTCACCGAAGGTCCCGTCTGGACGCGCGACGGGCGCCTGCTCGTCACATCCATCAGCCACGGCCTGATCTACGAGATCGCGCCGGACCGCAAGACAAGCGTCGTCGCCGAAACGTCCGGCGGGCCGAACGGCATGACGGAGGGCCAGGGCGGCCGCCTCTACGTCGCGCAGAACGGCGGCATCTTCGAGGACTCCAAGCGCTCCGACACCAGCGCCAAGCCAGGCATCCAGGTCATCGAACGCGGGCGCGTGAGCTACCTGGCCGACGAGAGCCTTGGCGCGCCGAACGACCTCTGTTTCGGGCCGGACGGCCGGCTCTACTTCAGCGACCCGCGCGGCTGGGCGCGACCGCAGGACCTCCAGCCAGGGCGCGTCTTCGCCATGGCGCTAGACGGCAAGCCGGAGCTGCTCGCGGAAGGGCCCGCGTTCACGAACGGCATCGCCTTCGGCGTCGACGCGTGGGAGCTGTACGTCTCCGTCACATTCGAGCGCCGCGTGCTGCGCTACCGAGTGCGCGACGCCCGGCTCGACGAGCCGGTGGAGTACTGCAAGATCGATCCCGGCATGCCCGATGGCATGTGCTTCGACGTCGAGGGCTGCCTCTACGTCGCCGCGACGGTCGCAGAAGAGGTGCAGCTCTTCGACGCGAGCGGCGCCTGCGTCGAGCGGCTTCCCTGCGGCGAGAACTCGCTGATCACGAACTGCTGCTTCGGCGGCGCTGACAACAAGACGCTCTTCGTCACGGACGCCCGCCGCGAGCGCGTCCTCGCTTTCGATCTGGGCGTGGCCGGCCTCCCCCTCTTCCCCTTCCGCTAGCGCAGCGCCCGCGTCCGTCCTCGGTTCCATCGCTTGCTATACTCGGCCTCGTGAACGACATCGTCATTCGACGTATCGAGACTTCTGACAGCCCGATCCTCCGTGCCATCCGGTTACGGGCGCTCGCGACTGACCCCGCTTCCTTTGGCTCCACGTACGAGCGGGAAGCTGTCTTCCCCGATCAAACTTGGGTGCAGCGCTCGCAGCGCAGTTCGGCAGGAGACGACGCGGCGACTATCATCGCGGTCCTAGGTGACGAGCCGGTGGGCATCGTAACGGCGCTGCGCGATCAGGCGCAGAGGCATCTCTTCCACGTGTTCGAGGTGTGGGTCGCTCCTGAGGCTCGCCGAGCAGGACTCGGTCGAAGGCTCCTGGACGAGATCGAGCGATGGATCGCCTCATGTGGTGGCACGCAGGCGCGCCTGTCCGTGACCAACGCAGCGACGGCTGCGGCTCAACTCTACGAAAGCGCGGGCTACCAACCCGACGGTAACTCAGGAGAGTCGAGACATACGCCTGGACTGATCGAGAGCAGTCTAGTCAAACGACTCGACGCCAGCTAGCGCAGTGCTGGCAACACGTGCTTCCCGTAGAAATCGATCGCCGCGCGCTGGTCGGACTGCGGGGAGTGGAGGAAGACGTGCGTCGCGCCGGCGGCGGCCAGCTCGCGCACCGCCTCGATGTGGTCGGCCGGGTCCTCGCTCACCACCCACGTGTCGACGAGCGCCTCCGGCGGGTTGCGTTGCTGCGCGATGCGCTGGACTTCCCGGGGGTCGGCGACGTCAACGACCTCGGGAAACGCGAGGATGAACTGCCACTTATGCGCTGCTTCGATCGCTTCGCCGCGGTCGCCAACGACGGCCCACAGCTCAACAATCTTCGGCATCGCGTCTGGGTCCCTCCCGGCCGCGCGCGCAGCCTCAGCGAACGAACGCTTCTGTGCGTCGCCGCGGCGGAGCGTGCCATGGTCCGTGATCCAGCCATCGCCGTGCGCGCCGGCGATGCGTACGCTCTGCGGCCCGGACGCCGCGATGTAGATCGGCACTGGCGACGACGGGACATCGTAGACCTTGGCGCCGCGCGCTTGATAGTAGCGTCCGTCGAAGTCGACCCAGTCGCCCGACCAGAGGCGCCGGATCAGCGCGATCGCTTCTACGAGCCGAGCGGCACGCTCCTTGTGGCGTCCCCACGGCGCGAACGGGGCTTCGTTCACCGCCTCACCCGTGCCGACCCCTAGGAAGACACGCCCGGGGTAGAGCATGCCCAGCGTCGCGAACGCGTGCGCCACCTGGGCCGGGTGCACACGATACGTCGGGCAGGTCACGCCGCTGCCCAGCAGCAGGCGCTCGGTGCGCGCGCCGATCGCGGCCAGCATCGCCCAGGCGTGGCCGGCGTGACCCTGGTTGTCCTGCCAGGGGTGGAAGTGGTCGCTGACGGTGACACCCTGGAAGCCGGCGCGTTCCGCAGCGACGGCAAGCTCGACGAGCTCCGCCGGCGCGAACTGCTCCGAGCCGCAGTGATAGCCGAGGAACGGCCGCGTCATGCCGGCTTGCGCGCGCCGAGCGCTTCGGGGTTCACGACGCACTGCGGCGTCTCGCCGCGCAGCGCAGCCAGCAGGTTATCAACGGCGAGATCGAGCATGGCGCGGCGCGTCTCGCGCGTTGCTGAACCGATGTGCGGCATAATCAACACGTTCGGCAG
>JBIOYF010000358.1:0-7461 GCA_044870035.1 Dehalococcoidia bacterium | reverse complement strand
CAGACCAGAACGTGGCCACCCCGCGCGATCTCGCGCCCGACTTCTTCGGCGTAGGCGAGCGCCTGACGCGAACCGTCGTTCCCTCCAATCACGGCGATGAACATGGCGAAGCCCATGATACTGGTCGCTGGTCGTTGGTCGCTAGTTGTTGGTACGCGCATGTGGGAAACGGGCGTATACCAGATGCATGGACCTGGCGGGTCCTGACCGCCGATCCTGGTGAATAGGTCGAGGCCCTAGCGATGAACTCGCTTCATGGGCAGCTTAGGCGTGACCGCCGCGTTCGCTCCGTCGGTGGAGATGATGGGGCGGGGCTGCTGGTGTACGGTCAGCTCGAAGACATCCGGCCGGCTGTAGTGCCCGGCGACGTCGAACACGTAGCGCGAGCCAGCGAGCTGGGCGGGATCGACCTCGGCGTAGAGGACCTCCTCCTTCATCCGCACCGGCCCGGCGACGAAGTCGCCGCCCGGGGCGACGATCGCGCTGTCGCCGACGTTGATCCACTCGCCGGCGTTCGCGTAGAAGCGCGATTTGAACGCGAAGCGATCGGGGATGTCATCCTTGCGGAGGGCGATGCAGCAGCCGACCACGTAGCAACGCCCCTCCTTCGCGATGTGCTGGAGCGTGGCTGTCCAGGTCTGGCCGCGGTCCCAGGTGGGCGCCAGGTAGATCTCCGTACCCCAGGCGTACATGGCATAGCGGGCGAGCGGCATGTAGTTCTCCCAGCAGATGAGCCCGCCCAGCCTCCCCAGCGTCGTATCGAATGCCTGGAGCGTCGAGCCGTCGCCGGGCGCCCAGACGAGCCGCTCAGCGTTCGTGGGCACGAGCTTGCGATGCTTGCCCATGATCTCGCCTGCGGAGTCGACATAAAGCAAGGTGTTGTAGAGCGACGTCCCGCTCGCCTCCATGTTCCGCTCGTTGATGCCGAGGACGACGAACGCTTTCGCTTTGCGGGCCGCCGCGCAGAGCTTTGCGGTCGCCTCGCCCGGCACGTCGACGGAGTTCGCCAGCAGCTCCGCATACAGCTCGTTGTGGAGTGCCATCTCGCCGGGCGGCAGCGCCCAGACCCAGTCCGGATAGGTGGGGACGAACGCCTCGGGAAAGACGATCAGCCGCGCCCTGTTTTTGGCCGCCTCGGCGATCAGCGCACAGGCCTTCTCGACCGTCGCCTCGCGGTCGAGGAAGACCGGCGCCGCCTGTACCGCGGCGATGGTGAACTTGGGTCTCACCGATGCGCCCATGGCCGTCCCTCCTTCTCCACAGCACCATTCTAGCTCAGCTTCCGTCGCGAAACGGGCCGTTGTTCGGCGCCGTAGTTTTAGCCGACTATTACGATGGGTGCCTGATGTCATTCGGCAACATAGCCGCTGCACGCACGGCGCCGGTCCAATCGTACCTACGATACAGGCCGGCTCAGCTCGTCGTCGTCGCTGCGCTCCTCTACCTTGCGGCGTACTCCATTGGACTGATCGTTCGCCCGGGCGAAGGATACCTGCGCATTCAGAGCAACCTGATTTACAACCTCGCGCCGCTTGCTGCGCTGATCTTGTCGGCCGTGGCGATCCGGCGCGGTAGCGGCCGCGAGCGCCTCGGCTGGATCTGTCTTGCCGGCGTGCTGCTCACCTGGCAGATCGGCGACTGGACGTTCACCTACTACGACTTCGTTAAGAACAGCTCGCCTCCGTTCCCGGGCATTTCTGATGCGGCCTATTATCCCGGATATTTCGCGTTCATCGTGGCCATTCCGCTCCTCATCTTCCCGGAGCAACGCCTGAAGGACAGCCGCTGGCTCTTCGACGCGGCCATCATCGTCGTCATCTCGGGCGCGCTTGGCTGGCAGTACATCATGCGCCCGACTCTCGCCGATGGCGGAGCCGGCGTCTTCGCTGGGGCGGTTGCGCTCGGCTACCCGCTCTTGGACCTGGCGATCCTCACCGCCCTGGTCGTCACGCTCTACGCGTCGGGCTGGCGATACTCAGTGCTGGCGCTGGTGCTCACGGGCGCCGCCTTCTTTCAGATCGCCTCGGACGTCGTGTACAGCTACGTGCTCAACACGACCGGTTACGACAACGTCGGTAATCCTGTCGAGCTGGGCTGGCTAGTCGCCTACCTGCTCATTGCAACCTCCTTCGTCCTGCCACGAGAGGCAGCGCAAACGCAGGCCGGCCGCCACGCCACGCCATCTATCATCGGCCTCGCCCTCCCGTACGCCCTTAGCGTGCCGTTGATAGCGCTGGTGGTGGTCACGGCAGCGCAGGGGAGCCCGCCGCTCGTCCTGCTCGGCGGGGCCATCGCCGCAGTAGCCCTGGTCGTCGCTCGGCAGGCCCTGACCTTGCAGCAGAACTACGACCTGCTGGTCCGAACGGCCAACTACGACGACCTGACCGATCTGCCCAACAGGCATCGCTTTCGAGACGTTCTCAGTCGCGTGCTCTCCTCCCAGCGGGACCCGGAAGGGGCGCTTGCGCTCCTTGCGCTCGACGACTTCAAGGCCGTGAACGATAGTCTGGGCCACGACATCGGCGATCAGGTGCTGACCAGGGTAGCCGGCTTGCTGCAAGAACGAATGGCCGGCGACGAACGCGCGGCGCGTGTCGGCGGCGACGAGTTCGCGCTCGTCCTCTCCGATGTCGATCCGGCGCGCGCCGAAGCGCTGGTCCAGCAGCTCCTCCGCGACCTGCAAGAACGGCCCTTCCTGCTCGATGGACAGCTCGTCCGCGTCAGCGCCAGCGCAGGCATCGCGGTCTTCGGGCAGCACGGCTCCACCGAGTCCGACCTCCTGGCGAGCGCCGACCTGGCGCTCCTGGAGGCGAAAGCCCTGGGTGGTAACAAGGCGCGGCTCTTTGAGCCCGGCCATCGCGCTCGGGCCCTTACCGAGGCCCGTCTCCGGCTCAAGGAGCGTATCAGCGAGGCGCTGGAGGAAGATCGGTTCGTGCTGCACTGCCAGCCCATCGTTAATCTCGCCACGGGCCGCTGCAGCGACTACGAAGTGCTCGTTCGTATGCTGGACGATCAGGGAGAGCCAATGCTGCCGGCGGCATTCCTCGATGTCGCCGAGCGGGTCGGCCTCATTCAGGAGATCGACCGCTGGGTCGTCCGCCGGGCGCTGCGCCTGCTTGCTGCCGAACAGCGGCGCGGGCGGGCGACGCGGTTCGCGGTCAACCTCTCGGGCAAGGCCTTCGAGGACCCGGCGCTTAAGCGGCTCATTCGCGGAGAGCTAGGCGCCGGCATGGACGCAACCGGCATCGTTTTCGAGGTGACCGAAACGGCGGCTATAGCGAACCTCGACAAGGCACAGGCCTTCATCGGCGATCTGAAGGAGCTGGGCTGCCGCTTCGCGCTCGATGACTTTGGCGTCGGCTTTTCAAGCTTCTCACAGCTGAAAAACCTGCCGGTTGACATCCTCAAGATCGACGGTAGCTTCATCCGCCATCTCCCGGCCGATGAGGTTGACCAGCATCTGGTCCGGGCCATCGTCGCGCTCGCCCGCGGGCTGCGGCTGGAGACCGTCGCGGAGTTCGTCCAGGACGAGGCGACGGTGGGCCTCCTGGGCCAGATCGGCGTCGACTACGGGCAGGGCTACTACCTGGGCAGGCCGGCACCGGTCGAAGAGTTGCTGGCCGGCGGCAGCGACATCTCTACACGACGAGCCGCCTAACCCGCTCGCTACGTTCCCGACGGCACCTCGGCGATGCACTCCATTTCGACGAGCAGCTCCGGCAGCGCCAGACCGTTCGCGCCCAGCGCCGACCGCGCGGGCAGATCGTGCGTGAAGTACTCGCGGTAGATCTCATTCATCTTCGGCCAGAGCGACATGTCGGTGATGAACACCGTCACCTTCACCACGTCGTCCAGCGTGCAGCCGGCTCGCGCCAGCACATCGCGCATATTCTCCAGTGCGAACCGCGTCTGCTCCTCGATGCCGTTGCCGGGCTTTCCATCACGCACGCCTACCTGCCCCGACACGAAGAGCAAGTTGCCCGCGCGCACGGCGGCCGAGAACGGGTAGGGCAGATCGCTCTTGTAGGTTTGCTTCGCCACGTGCAGCCTCCCGCGATTGTCTAGCGCACTATTCTAACGCGCGAGCATTGTTCCCACGCCAGAGCCGCCCCGGCGATCGGGGCGGCTCTGACGTACGGGAGGTAAGCCGATCGCTAGCGGGCGCGCGGGTGCGCCGCCTCGTAAACGCGACGGACGTGCTCGTCGGTGATCTGCGTGTAGACCTGCGTCGTCGAAATGTTCGCGTGCCCTAGTAACTCCTGCACGCTGCGCAACGGCGCGCCGCCACGCAGCATGTGCGTCGCGAAGCTGTGGCGCAGCGAGTGCGGCGTTACCGGGACGGGGATGCCGGCCTCCTTGGCGTACTGCTTCAGGATCAACCAGAAGCCCTGCCTGGTCAGCCTGTCGCCCCGGCGGTTGACGAAGAGCGCCGCCTCCGCCTTGGTCTTGACTAGCTTCGCACGACCCTCATTTAGATACGAAACAAGGGCTCGGTAAGCCTGCTCGTGGATCGGCACGCTGCGCTCCTTGGCGCCCTTGCCCAGGCAGCGCGCGAGCGGCGCGCTCGGATCCATCGAGATGTTTTCGAGATCGAGCGAGACGAGCTCGGTCACGCGCAGGCCCGTCGCGTACAACAGCTCGAGCATGGCCTGGTCGCGCATCGCCTCCGGCGTCTTGCGTTTCGCCGGTTGCTCTAGCAGTTCGTCGACCTGCTGCACGGTGAGCGGCTTGGGCAACGTCTTGCCCACGCGCGGCGACTCCAGGCTCTCCGTCGGATTGCCCGGGATCGCGCCCTCCGCCTGTAAGAACTGGAAGAACGATTTGACCGCGGCAACTTTTCGCGCGAC
Organism: Dehalococcoidia bacterium; assembly: GCA_044870035.1. Taxonomy (GTDB): domain Bacteria; phylum Chloroflexota; class Dehalococcoidia; order DSTF01; family RBG-16-68-14; genus JBBDXS01. The sequence continues at coordinate 2,614 of JBIOYF010000358.1, read as the reverse complement.
AGAAGCCTCGGCGTAACGCCGGCCCTTCAGCTCCTGCACGTACGACACGATCACGTCCTTGCCGACTCTTCGCCAGTCCATTGGACTGCCGTTCAGCTTGATCGTCCCGAGGTAGGTTTGGAACTGGGACAGATCGTTTCGGTACGCGGCTATTGTGTTGTCGGACGCTCCCTTTTCTGCGGACAGAAAATTAAGGAAGTGGCCAATGCGATCATCCATGACGCAGACCTTCACCTCTCTGGTGCAAGAAACGTTGCCGGGGACTGGGGAAGATGCACCAATTCTACGCGTCGTTCATAGCGCTGTCCAGCCCGCAACACGTGTAAGGACATAAAGATTTGAAATTTCGCACAGTTATCCACGCAGTCGATCACGCTCCTCGGCGATCACGCTAAACGGCTGCGCCGATAAGCTGCCTCGGGGCAATGCGCGCACATGTTGTCCACAGCCCGAACGCTGGCCCGACTGAACGCGCGCGGATCGGCCGGTGTCGCTGCTGTCCTCCAGCAGGGGGGCTTGACAAGTGCTAGTAGAACGCATATTCTATTCCCGCAGCTAAGTATATATCAGAGGAGGCACTCAATGGTTGCGGGGAAGCCGTTCGAAGCGAGCAAGTATCTTTCCGACCTCAACGGCCGGGACTATCTCGAAGTCAAGTGGCGCCTCCTCTGGCTGCGCACCGAGCACGCCGACGCGACGATCGAGACGGAGCTCATCAAACACGGCGGCGGCCTGGCGCTCTTCCGGGCGCGTGTCTCGATTCCCGGTGGTGGTACCGCGACGGGGTGGGGCAGCGAGACGGCCGACGACTTCGGTGACTTCATCGAGAAGGCGGAGACCAAGGCGCTCGGCCGCGCGCTTGCCGCCCTCGGTTATGGCACCCAGTTCTGTGAAGACTTCGACTTCTCGGGGCAGTCTCAGAAGCGAGGCAGGCGCGCGGCCGCGGCAGAGCCGGGGCGGGCGGCCCCGCCGCCCGCCGAGCGCCCCCACGACGCCCCGCGCGTCGTCGATGCGCCCGTGAAGCGCTCCGGGCTGAAAGTGATCCGCGACGGCGACGCCGCAGCCACGCCCTCCCAGGTCAAGGCGATCTACGCTATCGGGCGCGATCTGCCCCATACCGGCGACGGCGGCGTCGAGGCGCGCTGCCGCTCGCTCTTCGGCCGGCCGCCGCAAGAGCTCTCCAAGCGCCAGGCCTCCGAGTTCATCGACCTGCTGCGCCGTCCCGCCGCGGCGTCGGCGACCGTCGCCAGCGCATCGACCGGCTAGTCCGACCGAGCGCCGGACGCTATCATGGAGTCCCCTGGGCACGAACCGCAGGAGGCAGCCATGACGGTGAGAGTTGGCATCAACGGCTTCGGGCGCATCGGCCGCCAGGCCCTGAAGGCGATCCGCGACCGCCACGCCGGCGAGCTGGAAGTCGTCGCGATCAACGACCTCGTCCCGCCCGAGACCAACGCCCACCTGCTCAAGTACGACTCCAACTACGGCCGTTTCGACGGCACCGTCGCCGTCCAGGACGGCTGCATCGTCGTGGATGGCAGGCCGATCACCATCTCCTCGGAACGCGACCCGGCGGCCATCCCCTGGGGCAAGTCCGGCGTCGAGATCGTCTTGGAGTCGACGGGCATCTTCACGGACGCCGCGAAGGCAGCCGCCCACCGGCACGACAGCGTAAAGAAAGTGATCATCTCAGCTCCGGCGAAGAATGAGGACAAGACGATCGTCCTGGGCGTGAACGACCACCAGTACGACCCGGCGAAGCACAACGTCATATCGAACGCCTCCTGCACCACGAACGGCCTCGCGCCGGTCGTCAAGGTACTGCTGGACAACTTCGGCATCGTGAAGGGCCAGATGACCACCGTCCACTCCTACACCAACACCCAGCGTGTCCTCGACGTCGCGCACGCCGACCTGCGCGAGGCGCGCGCCGCCGCCCTGAACATCGTGCCGTTCACCACCGGCGCGGCGAAGGCGCTCAAGCTGGTCATCCCGGAGATCGAGGGCAAGCTGGACGGCCTCGCCTACCGCGTCCCGACGCCGACCGTCTCGATCGTCGAAGTGGTCTGTCTGACCGAAGAGGAGACGACGGTCGAGAAGATCAACGACGCCATGCGGGAGGCCGCCGCCGAGAAGATGAAGGGCATCCTCGACGTGGTCGACGAGCACGTCGTCTCGATGGACATGAAGGGCGACGAGCACTCCTCGATCGTCCACGCGCCCGTCACCAACGTCGTCGCCGGCAATCTCGTGAAGGTCGCCGCCTGGTACGACAACGAGTGGGGCTACGCCTGCCGCATCTCCGACCTTTGCGCCCTGCTCGCCGCCAAAGGCTGGTGACCGCAAAATCCGCGGGTCGGGCTTCAGCCCGACGGCAGGGACCTTTCGTGGGACAGCCTTCAGCCTGTCGCGGCAGGCTCCGACGCGAGTTCGTGGAACAGGCTTTAGCCTGTCGCCAAAGGGTTTCGGCAGCTCCCGCGCTGCTTGCGCTTTGCGCGTCGCTTGCCCTGGCGGGCTGCTCCACCAACGGCGGCTCGGAGCCGCCCACGACGCCCGTCGCTCCCACGAACGGCGCCCTGACCGTCCGCTCATTCGAGTGGGGCTTCGAGCCCTC
>JBIOYF010000357.1:0-5761 GCA_044870035.1 Dehalococcoidia bacterium | reverse complement strand
TTCGTCCACACGCGCCCGGGCGGCGCGGCGCTCTTCGCGCCGGACTACACGCGCGAGACGTTCGAAGAGAGTACACATTCTGGCGGCCACGACGATCCGGAGTCGCTGCGCGCCCTGCGCTATCTGGAGTGGACCTGGGACCCGGACCCGCGCGACACGCAGTACGACGTCGAGTTCGCGCTCATGCTCCGCGACGAGGATGGATCGATCCGGCACGAGCGCGACCACCACGTCGAGGGCCTCTTCTCACGGCGCGACTGGCTGCGCTTCCTCCGCGACGCCGGCTTCCGCGCCCGCGCCGTGCGCTTCAAGCACAGCGAGCTCATCGTAGCGCTCGAAGTGTTCGTGGGGGTGAAGCCCTAAGGCTTCTTCGCCCGGAAGCTGAACCCACCGGGATAGGTCCGCACCGACACGTCGCTGAAGCCGGCCCGTTCGAGTCGCTGCGGGAAGGTCGCCGGGTCGCAGGGCACGCGCGTGTCGAAGACGTGGAGCAGGTTCCAGCGCAGGCTGGGCGTGCTGTCGGAGCCGGCGAACGTGCCGCCGGGTCGCAGCACGCGACGCGCCTCCGCCAGCAGGCGGTCCTGCAGCTCCGCCGATGGCACATGGTGCAGCATGGTGAAACAGACCGCGCCGCTAAACGAGCTGTCCGGCAGCGACATCTTCGTCGCGTCGCCCTCGATCACCGTGACGTTCATCCCGTCCGTGCGCTGACGCAGCGACCGGGCGAGACCGGCGTCGATCTCGACCGCGGTGACGTGCGCAACCTGCGTGCGGAGCCAGTCCGTCGTGACGCCGGGGCCGGGCCCGATCTCGAGCAAGTCGTCGCCGAGATCGACGCCGCTCAGCATCATTGGCAGGTACTGGTGCATCGCGCGCGCCCAGCCCTTCGAGCGGCAGTAGTAGTGATGAAAGATGTTCATGCGTGCCCCCATCGTACTGCATCGCACTGTTGCAGGCCCGTGGTCTGGCTAGGTGTGCGCCGCAATGCATCTTCCACCGTGGTCGATGACCGGACAGTACCAGCGACCAGCGACCAGCAACCGGCAGTCGTCCCTACCCCTGCCTCTTCAGCTTGCCGGTCTTCTTCGCGTAGGACTCTGCCCAGGCGAACGCGACCAGGCTGCCCGGTATGAGCACTGCCGCGAAGATCGCGAGCGCGCCCAGAGTCGGCAGCAGGTCGCGCAGGCTGGAGCCGTCGATCAGCGCGTCGCGGATGCCCGAAAGGATGTACGTCGCCGGCGAGACGAACGAGAGCACCTGCAGCCACGCCGGCAGCACCTCGACCTCGTAGTACACGCCCGACACGAGCAGCAGCGACGCCTGCACCATCAGGCTCATCTGCCCGCCTCGCTCCGGATAGAGCAGCGGCAGCACGCCCGCCAGCACCGCCAGGCCCGCGACGCTGATGCTCCCAACGGCTATGACTGACGCCGCGCCGAGCCAGTCGGCCTGCGAGAAGTCCACGTCGAAGAAGAACAGCGCGATCGCGAAGATCAGCATCGTGCGGATCGAGCCGTGCAGGATGCCGAACACCGACATGCCCAGCAGGTGCAGCGACCGCGGCACTGGCGCCATCAGCGTGTGCTCGATCGTGCCCTCCCAACGCTCCCACTGCACCACCAGGCTGATGTCGTCCAGCACGGCCGACAGGTATGCCCACACCAGCGTTCCAATGAGCAGAAAGAGCACGAGTCGCTGTGCGACCGCTGGATCGGCGCCCCCCTGCTGGCCCAGCTGCTTCGCGATCAGCGTCACCGCCAGCGTGTTCACCAGGCCGTACAAGAGCCAGACTAGCTCCCAGCCCCAGTAGCGCTTCCACAGGTTCGTCTGGCGCTCGACGAACGCCATGGACAGCGACCACGGCGACCCGGCCGCGAACGCTCGATGCGTTACGCTAGCCATTGACTATCACCCCCTCGTCCTCCTCGATGCGTTTGCCGGTCATCTCGAGGAAGACCGTCTCCATCGTCACTTCGTCGAGCGGCCGTCCCCGCGCGACCGCCATCCGCAGCTCCAGCGGCGTGCCTTCGGCCACGATGCGGCCGCCCGCGAGAAACGCGATGCGGTCGCAGAGGCGCTCGGCTTCGTCCATGTCGTGCGTCGTCAGCAAGATCGTTGCGTCATGGTCGTTGCAAACTTGGACGACGAACTCCTGTACGTCGCGCTTGCTGGACGGGTCGAGGCCCGTCGTTGGTTCGTCGAGCAGCATCAGCACCGGCGAGGTGAGGAACGCACGCGCCACAGCGACCTTCTGCTGCTGTCCTCTCGAGAGGTGGATCAGCGGCTCCGTGAGCCGGTCGCCCATGTGCAGCCGCTCGAGGATCTCCACGGAGCGTCGCTTGATCTCCTTCGGTTCCAGCCCGTAGACGCGCGCGAAGAACAGCAGGTTCTCTTCCGCCGACATGACGCGGAAGAACGACGGGTCCGGCGACACCCGGTTGATCAGCCGGCGGACGGCGAGCTCCTCCTTCTGCGGGTTCATGCCGAACACGCCCACGTACCCTTCGTCCGGCGTGAGCAGGGTGCTGATCATGCGGATCAGCGTCGACTTGCCCGACCCGTTCGCGCCGATCACGCCGTAGATCTCGCCGCGCTGGACGCGGAATGAAACGTTGCTGACGGCGGAGACGGGCGCCCTGGGCCTGGGCCACCTGGCCCCGCCGAATGCCTTGGACAGGTTGATTACCTCTAACGCCACGGAATCCAACTCGATCGCTCCTCTCAGGGCTCCTACCATACGTCTCTTGCTTGACAGCGGCCTGTCAGTGGCGGCGAGCGGGCAAACAAAAACCCACCATCACCGCTTCGCGATAGTGGGTCGGGATGCTGCTTACGGTGAGTCCTAAATCAGAAGTGCTGTCCCTCGCTGGGCACACTCATCCCGCCCACATAGCGACCAGGGCCCCCGGCCGTGACCTGGCCGAAGGGCTCGGCGCCGCTGATGCCTAGTGTGCTCGCCATCTAGCCCTGATCCTTTCCGGTCAGGGCGTATAGTACTGCGGGCGGGGGAAGGCTGTCAAGCGCGGCTGCGCCGGACGGCGATATCGCGGCTCAGCCGGGCGATGCCCGTCGAGCGGATCAGGCGCATTCCGAGACGGGGAACGAGCGCCGCGATGGCCAGTACCGGCCGCACCGGGGCGCCCGAAACGATCACTTCCACCTGGTCGCGGCCGATGGCGTTGACGAGCGCGCGCGCGACCTTGTCCGGCTTCACCGGCGCCAGCACGGCCGGCAGCTTCCCGTCACCGATGGCCCTGGCCCCGATGCCAACCTCGGATACGAATCCCGGGCAGACCACCGTGAACCCGACCGGCGCGTCAGCATATTCCAGCCGCAACGACTGGCAGAGCCCGATAAGGCCGGCTGCGGTCGCGGCGTAGGGCTCGCTGTAGGGAGAGCCCAGCTTACCAGATAGAGATGACATGAACACGAGGTGCCCCCGGCCGCGCGCCAGCATCCCGGGCAGGACGCGGCGGGTCAGCTCCATCGGCGCGACGAGGTTGATCGCGATAACGCGCTCTATCTCGTCACGCGTGAAGCTGGTGTAGGACGATGTGATCTCGATGCCGGCGTTGTTCACCAGCACGTCGAGCGGCCCGATCGCGGCCTCGGCGCGGTCGATCAGGTTCGCGACCTGCCCGGCGTCCGACAAGTCGGCGGGGATGACGGCCGCCTTGGCTCCGCAGGATGCGGCCAGCCGTCGCGCCAGCGCGACGGTATCGCCGCCGGGCAAGTCGCTGAGAGCCAGATTGGCGCCGCTCAGCGCTAGCTCCTCGGCGATAAACGTGCCGAGGCCGCCGCCTGCCCCTGTGAGCAGAACGTTCCGGCCGCGCAGGTCTCTCATCTGCGCGGACCTCTTCGGCACGCGGCGGTTCGCCAGCCGGCCATGCGATCTCAAAGCTATTCGCGGGGGAGGGGAGGTTGGATCAGTGACCCAGGTGGTACTAGGCTTCTGTCAACTGCAGCCCTTACGCGCGCGCTTGGGGTCACCCCGCAGGCGATCTACGGCTGCCTTGGATAAAACGTTTGCCGAGCCGCCGTCCGCACAGTACCCAGGCGAATCGGTGTCGATACGGTATAGCGTGCCGTCACCATAAGGCGAACCGTCGGTTTGGAGGATGATGTCTCCGTCGACGAGCGTTTCCAGTATCTCCTGACGGCCCGCCGTGCGCCGCAGCCGGCTCAGCGTGTCCTTCTCGAGCTGGTGGCCGTCATCCTCCGCCGTCGAAGCGATGGCAATCCCGGCCTTCGTTGCCGAGACGAGCTTTGTCCCTGTGCCGCTGCTGCTCCCGTGGTGGGTGACCTTGAGCACGTCGGCGCGGAAGTCCTCTTCTCCGAGCTGATCGATGAGTTCGTTCTCATACGGGCAGTGGACGTCTCCCGTAAAGAGCAGGCGAGTGCTTCGAAAGCGTAGCTGCATGAGAATCGATGTGTACGCGCCATCACCCTTTCCGGCGAAGAGATGTACGCGCGTTTCGTCGTCGAGCGTGACTTCTCTGTGGGCGTCTCGCAGAGGGATCTCTTCCACATTCACTGGAAGACGGGCGAGTTCCCGCTCGAGATCGGCCAGCCACTCCTTGCCGTGCCAGGTTGCGTCTTCGCTCCGGCAGTAGTAGAGCTTCTGGGCGAAGTCCGGCCTGGCCCGCAAGAGGGGCGCGACGGCACCCGCGTGGTCGAAGTGCGGATGAGATGGCATGAGACCAGCGAGCTTTAGCCGGTTCGACGTTAGGTAGCGCGCCAGCTTGGCTCCCAGATCGTTGTTCCGTCCAGGGCTGTTCGTGCTGCCGCCGTCGACAAGCCATGCGTTCTTGTTGGGGAAGACGATCAAGATCGCCTCTCCGCTACCGACGTTGAACATTCTGACTTCTAGGAATGAACGATTGAAAGCAGCTACCCGGCTTCTTGAAGGACGCGCTTGCTTTGCAGCGCCTTGGGTAACAGAGACGAATCGCGCCACCAGTGTCCTCTTTCGGCTTACCAGCGACTGGTCCGCCGGTAGATGATCGGCTAGCCGCCGGCCACAGCGGGTACGATGCTCACCTCGGCGCCCGCCGCGATCTGCGTCTCGAGGCCGTGGAGGAAGCGGACGTCCTCGCCGTTCACGTAGACGTTGACGAAACGGCGCAGGTCCCCTGTCTCATCGCAGAGGCGCTCCTTCAGCCCGGGGAACTGCGCTTCCAGCGACTCGATCAGCTCGGCTAGCGTCCCGCTCTCGTTCGCGGTGACGATGTCCTGCTCGTTCGTCAACTTGCGCAGGGGCGTGGGTATCCGGACGGTGATCGGCATCTCGACCCCTATTCTGCCACAGATGGACACAGGTTGTCTCTGTCGCTTGGGCGACAAGCATCTGTATTGACCTGAGTCTATCTGTGCCTAACGCTTACCCCTCGACGATGTCGCCCTGAACGGGATCGACGCGGACGCCCTGCGCCTTCACCCAATCGAGCCCGCGCTCGATCTCCGGCATCTCGCCCTCGAGCTCGAGGATCACCCAGCCGCGGTCTTCGGTCACGTCGGCGCGCCGGATGTTCGTCACGAGTTCGAACTGTTTGCCCAGCTCGTAGATGATCGGCACCGTGATCAGGTCCTGGGGGAAGGTGAACTTGGTGCGGTGCTTGGCCATAGGTCTCCTTTGTGTCTAGGGCCCGCTCGGCGAACCGACGGCCGCGCGTTCGCCCATTGCTTCTTCGAACGACGTGATCAGCGGCTGGATGTGCAGCGGTGGCGTGAGTACGTCCGCGACGGCCTCCTGCGTCTTCAG
>JBIOYF010000356.1:0-6031 GCA_044870035.1 Dehalococcoidia bacterium | reverse complement strand
AGTCTATCACGGCCCCGATACGCTCTCAACGAACGTCGCCGGACGTCGGTCTCCGCGACGTCGCGTATCGAGCGCCCTGCCTAGGGGGCGGTCGGCGGCGGCGGACTGGCTGTTGGCGTCGTGACGGGCGTGTTCGCCTCGCCCGGTTCGCGATTGGCCTTCTGGCGCACCTGGATGCGCACCTCCGTGTAGCTCGGATCGCGCGCGAATGCGTCAGCAAGCACGTCGCCCTGGACCTCACCGGCTTCGTCCTGGAAGTTGAAGCGCTGCTCCACACCCAGCGGCGCGCCCGCCTGCACGGTCCAACCGAGTTGCTGGAAGACGTTCCGGTAGAAGTCGGTCACCTCGTCCTCGCTCTCTTTGGTCAGGAAGATCACCAGGAGGCTCTCATCGCCCGCCTGCCTCACGAACGCCGAGCCCGTCACGGTTGCACCTTCGTACACAGGAATGTCAGAAGGGAACGCGCCAGGGACCGGCAGGCTCTCCTGGAGCTTGAACGGCGGCAGCTGCTGGCGGAACGCGCCGGCGTCCTGCAGCGAAATGAGCACGCTGGTACGGTCGTCCTCTCCACCCCGAGCGATGGTGACGACGCCCGAGATGTCCGGATCGCTGGCATCGCTGAATTGCAGCGTGTCCAGCTCCTCCGTGGAGAACGTGCTCGCCAGCTGCCAGGGCTCCTTCTCCAACGCGCCCTCGTAATACGAGAAGACCTTAGTGCGCGCGTCCGCCGTATCGAGCACGATCAGGTAGAGCATCGGCTGCGGGATGTTGCCCGACGCGTCCGGCGTCGGCTCCCCGGCGCCGGTCGGGGCGGGCTGCCGGTTCGAGACGATGATCGTTGAGCCCGGATACTGGGGCGGCTTCACCGGCAGCCCCTCGGGGAGCTTGCCGACATAACTCTGCAGCTCACCCGTCCCGGTGCTGGAGGCTGCCTGCAGCAGCCGGTGGATCAGTGAGGCCGTCTGCCCGATGTCACTGCCTTCGCTGCCCCCGCAACCGCTCGAGAGCAGGACCAGGCTGAGCATCAACGCGATCGCGGGAAAGGCTCGCAAGGGCGTCCGTGCCTCCAAATTGTAGAACGCCCCGGACTCCACGGGGCGCCTTCGCCGGTACCGATGATGGGGTGGACGGAGGGATTCGAACCCTCGATCTCCTGGGCCACAACCAGGTGCCTTAGACCACTCGGCTACGCCCACCATGAGTCGTCGCGGCCCGCCCAGTGTATCATGGCCGCCCGCGTCCGAACCAGCGCCGCCCTGCCGGCCGTCCCCCCGTTTGGGGGTGCGTTCACAACGGGGGCAATTGCGTTCCCGTTGCGTCTTGACAAATGCATCCCCATGTTCGATACTCGGCCATGCTGAACGCGCTTCAGTCAGAGGCGCATGTGGCTCGCTCCCCGCAACGAATCAGGCCCGGGCAACCGGGTCGGGGTCAGCCGTTCGCAGCTCCTCGTCCCTTCGCGCAGGATGCGGGCGGCCCAAAGGTGGCTTACGCTCAAGAGTCTTATTTTGAGCGAAAGGAGGGCACGGCCGGGCGCGAAGCTGAACGTTAAGGAACACCCAGCATCACTGCGTTTTCGCAGAGGAGGTACGAATGAACACACACGGATCATGGCGCGCGTTTGCGCTCCTAGCCACCATGGCCGCTGTCGTCGCCGCCTTCGCGCTCCTGCTCGGCAGCGGCCCAACCGCCCCATCGGGCGTCGAGGCAGTTGGCCTTGCGTTGCAACGCTCTGTTAGCTGCTCCGACGTCTATCAGGACATCGACAACGACACGCCGCTCGGCAGTGCCCACCAGGCCGCCGACGACATCCTCGCCGCCAACAGCATGAGCCGCCTCGACGTGCCCTCCCAGACCGGAGGGTTCGATGCGGACGTTACCCTGGCCACCTACCTCGGCCCCGATCTGGTCCCGGATGATGAGGGCGCCAATGTCGGTGTGATCCCGCGTGACTCGATCCCCGACACAATGCCGGCGTCGATCGGCTGTAGCACGGCGACCGCCAACGCAAACAGCGCCGCGGAGAAGAACACGTTCCACGCGCGCATGAACTTCGCCAACCAGTACGCCGACCGTCCCAGCGCAAGCTCACGCTACGGCACATATGACCCGACCAACCTCGAGGGCGGCGGTACCTGCGCCGACGGCTTGGACGGCGACGCTGATAGCGGCGTTTCAGGCTACACGCTGACCGCCGTCCAGTTCGACAACCTAGACAGCGACTGTTACGACTTCCCGGGCACCAAAGCGAACACGCTGATCTTCTCCATTTGCCTATACAGTGAAGCGACGGCCGACTGGTCCAGGACCGACTCGTTTTCCGTCATCACCAGCAACACTGCTAAGTCGACCAACTTCGGCAAGGCTATTCTCACGATCGGAACGGCGGTGCCTGCGACCACGATCGACGACAACGGCGACACCGTTGGTGACCGGGCAGTGAATCCGAATGAGTGCACGGCAGGGCTTGCCTTCCCGGCCGTTTCCGAAACGACCTCACGCGAGATTACGACCGACGAGACGGGCCTCGCGAAGAACAGCGGCCTGACCGCCGACCCCGACGGCGCGGGCGTCCGCGACACCTCGGACGGTTTCGCGGATGACTGGGACGGCGACGGCTGCACGGACTGGGACGAGCTGGACAAGCAGTTCTCCGGTGACTACCCGGTCTCCGTTACCGGCCCGGTCCACGGCCTCGACCCGTTCAACCCGAACGACTGTGACGACAACCTGGACAGCACCATCAGTATCTTTACCACGGTGTTCCATGACACCTCGAACGCCGGCCCGCTGACGTCGACGCAGGGCAACGGTCAGTACTTCAAGTGCATCGGTGACGTGGCGGACCCGAAGGGTGGCGGTACACGCACGGTCGTGTTCCGTCTGGGCTGTTACTCGGACAGCCCCATCAGCGTGGTGAACACGAGCTACTCGGACGCTGCTGGTAACTCGACCTGCCCGCCTGCTCCTACCACAATGTGTGGCGACGGCAAGGCAGGCGGCAGCCCGCCCAGCTCAACGTGCCGGCCTACCGCAGGAGACTGTGACGGACCTTACGCGGATATCGAGATCACGGCGTACCCCGTGGTTACCACGGCGACGTGCAGTTCGTCACCACCGCTGAACTGCTACAACAAGGGCACCAACACCCTCACGGTCGGTGGCTGTTTCGAGGGCTTCGGCGGCACCTTGGCAGGCCCCAACGTGTACGGCAGCGGCAGCTTCGACACACGCGTCGGTGCTGGCTCGTTCACGATTAGGATCCAAATTGCCAGCGCCGCGGACTGCAATGACGGCCCGCCGTTCAGCTCCGGTACGGACATCGTAGGCACGGCTACGTTCGTCGAGCTGAAGAGCAAGAAGGACAACGCAGGTAACCCGCTCACGGCGCCCAACCACAAGAACAGCGACCGTGACCTGTGCTCCGACACGCAGGAGCTCCGTTCCAACCAGGCTATGGGCGGCTTCCGCGACCCGTACAATGACTACGACTACTTCAACCCGACGAAGGACAAGCTGAACCGCGTTGACGACATCCTGGCCGTCGTCAACCAGTACTTTGTCGACGACCCGGCGGGCGACATCGACTACGCGTCGCAGACGGACCGTACGGCTATCCCGGGCGCCAACCCCTGGAACCTGGGCCCCCCGAACGGCCAGCAGCGCGTCGACGACATCCTCGCCTCGGTCAAGCAGTACTTCCACGACTGCGCCACCTAGCGCGAGCGCCTAACCAGAGACCAAGGGAGTCCTTCCACTCGGAAGGACTCCCTTCTTTCCCTCCCTCACCCATGATCCCTGGTAGGCGAGGCCTTCTAGCCTCGCCGAGAAATCGCCTCTGGTGGCCCGGGCATTTAGCCTGGGCGTCCTGCCCGCCGCGGACGACGAACATCTGACGTGGGTGGGCCGGTAAAGGGAGAGGAACCCCCGGGCGGGCGGGTGGGTAAGTCAAACTGCACCTGGCAGACGCAGCAGCACCGCGGCAGCGCAACCGCGGTGCGCTAGCCGCCCAGCCCCAGCTCCTCCGCCAGCGGGCGCATCGCTTCGATCACCTCCGCGATGTGCGCGTCCAGGTCGACGCTCAGCTCTTCGGCCCCGCGCGTGATGTCGTCGCGGTTGACCGACCGCGCGAACGCCTTGTCCTTCATCTTCTTGCGCACCGATCGCGGCTCTACCTCGGCCAGGCTTTTGTTAGGTCGCACCAACGCGACGGCGGTGACGAAGCCCGCCAGCTCGTCGACCGCGTAGAGCGTCTTCGCCATCAGCGTGTCGCGCGGGACGCCCGTGTAGTTCGCGTGGCCGAGGATCGCGCGGACTACGTCGTCGGGGTAGCCGCGCTCGCGCAGCACCTTCGAACCTTCGATCGGGTGGCCCTCCTCCGTGGGGTAGCGCTCGTAGTCGAAGTCGTGGAGCAGGCCCGTGATGCCCCACGTCTCCTCGTCCTCGCCCTGCTTGCGCGCGAAGTGGCGCATCACCGCCTCGACGGCGAGGCCGTGCTTTCGCAGGCCGTCGCCCCGCGTGAACTCGCAGAGCAACTCCCAGGCGGCTTGGCGGTCCATGACGCTGGCTATTATAGCCCCTGGCCGCCGTTTTGATCGTCTGATGGTTTTCGCGAAAAACGGAAAAAATGCGGGTGTTTCGCATCTGACGGACGGCGCGCTGACAGCGCAACGTTTGATCGATTTGCCGTCCGGCGGCAGAGGGGCGCGCGGCGTGGCTGGACAGGTCATGATGAGAGGATACGGGCCGGGGCGAATATCTGGAAGCCCTTGCTGACACTCCGGTTAGACCGGCGCGCCCGTTACGAACAGGATGCCGCGTGCCAGCAGCTCGCCGGCGAACACGGCGCCGACGGCGATGTACAGCAGGCCCGTCGCCGACATCATCGCGTGCTCCCGGCTCGACTGCCACGCCATGTACGCCAGCACGATCGGGAACGCCAGGCCCACCCCCACGCGCAGCCAGAACGCCGGGTTGGAGGCCAGGCTCCCCGCCAGCACCGCGGTGCTGTCGGGTGCGTCCCGCGCGGGTATCGCCGCGTTCAGGACCAGCAGCCCGCCCTGCACAAGCAGCGCGGCCAGCAGCAGGAACGTCAGCTCTTGGAGGGGCTTGCCGGGCAGCTTCGGCGACACGAGGTACCAGTGGCCCAGCACCATCGATTCGTTCACCAGACCGAGCGCGAGCGCGCCGGCCAGCAGGCTGAGCAGTATGCCGGCGAACCCCCAGGTCGGCGGGCTGACCTGGTAGGCGAGCAGGCCGAGCGCGACGAGGCCAGTCGCCGCGGCGAGTGCGCCCGCCCGCAGCGACGCCTCGCGCCGGCCGCGATAGACGAGCACGAGGTAGGGCAACGTGAGCGCGAGGAAGGCCGCGGCGGCCACGCGAACGGGCGTGTACAGCCCTTCGTCGAGGCGGTAGCCGCCGAAGTTGGAGCCGCTCGCCTCAAACGAAACGAGCAGCGTCAGCCCCGCGCCGGTGACAACGAGCACGGCCGAGAGCTTCACGAAGCTCGCGACGACCATGCCGCGCGCGTCCGCGATCAGCACCGCGATCAGACTGCCGGCGCTGAACTCGGCCAGGATGATCAGCAGTGTGTAGGGAAGGGCCTCCAGCTCCATGCGCGTTCAATCGTAGGCGCTGGTCAGGTCGAGGGCCAGGCGGAACCTGTCCGCCTCAGGCGGAGCCTGGCGAACAAGCGGCTCGGACGAGGCAGCCCAGCCGTCGCCAGTCCGCGAGCTGCTGCTCGTGCGGGCGCGTCAGTGTCGACTGGATGCTCGGATGGTAGAGCGGCACCAGCGTCCGGCCCGCCCACGAGAGCGCGCGGCCTATGTCGCGGGAGAGCGCGGCGTCGTGCGGCTCGATCGCTCGCAGCGCGGCGAGCGCGACGGTGCCCAGCGCGATGACCACCGGCGCGCGCACGAGCCCGAGCTGCCCGGCGAGGAAGCCGCGGCAGGCCGCGACTTCGCGCTGCGCCGGCCGCCGGTTCAGTCCCGCCGGCGTCAGCGGGTTACAGAGCACGGCGTTAGTCACGAAG
>JBIOYF010000355.1:0-13970 GCA_044870035.1 Dehalococcoidia bacterium | reverse complement strand
CCCCTGCGGCACGCTGATCTTGACCGAGCCGGACAGCGTTTGCACTGCGACGTCGCCGTTGCGCTGTGTCCCGACGCGCACGGTGCCGCTCACGGTCTGCGCGCGCACACGTCCCGACGCTTCATCGAGAGAGATCTGTCCGGATACGGTCGATATGGCGGCGTCCCGCGCCGTCTTGCACTCGGCGCGTCCGCTCTTGGTGCGGAGCTGACAGCGGCCGCTGCAGTACTCAACTTCGATGTTGCCGGAGACGGTGCGCGCGTCCAGCTCCTCCGACCGCTCGACGTGGATCGATCCGCTCACCGTGGTTACGCGCGCCTGGCCGAGCTGCCCCCGCAGCTCGACGTTGCCGGAGATCGTCCCGACGGTCAGGTCCGTGCCCTTCGGGCAGCGCACCAGCAGGTTAGTCGAGCCGCCCTTCGCCGAAGCGAAGCTGATCCGGCCGGTCGCGTCGACCTGTGGCCCGCGCGACGACGCGCCTTCTTCGGCGAAAACGTCCTCGCGCTCCTCAGCGATCACCGTCACGTGGCCCGATCGCGCGCTTAGGTGCAGCTCGGCGTGGCCGGGGATGTCGATCCTGAAGGAGCTGGGCATAGCAAACGCTCCCGTCGCTGGGTGCGGCTAGTATAGCACGTGCGCCAGAAGCCGTTGTGTTAAGTACTTCACACAACGCAGCAACGCCTTGCTATACTGGCCCGCTATGACATCGCGGGCCGAGGCCTGGAAGGACGAATCGCTCGTCCGCACCTATCTCGACGGCATCCGCGGCGCGATCCCGCTCGCCGCCGAGCAGATCGCCACGATGCTGCGCCTGGTCGATGCGGCCGGGCTGCCGGTGCGCAGCTTCCTCGACCTCGGCTGCGGCGGCGGCGCGCTCGCGGCGGCGCTGCTCGATCGCTACCCCCAGGCTAGCGCCACGCTGGTCGACTTCTCCGAGCCGATGCTCGTCGAGGCGCGCGAGCGGCTGGCACCGTTCGGCGCGCAGTGCCGCTATCTCCACGGCGACCTGTCGTCGGCCGGCTGGCTGCGCGATGTCGCTCCCCACGCGCCTTACGACGCGGCGGTCACCGGCTACGCCATCCACCATCTGGTGGACGAACGCAAGCGCGCGCTCTACGGCGAAGTCTTCGGGCTGCTCCGCCCGGGCGCGTTCTTCGTCAACATCGAGCACGTCAGCTCGTCGACGCCGTGGCTGACGGGCGTCTTCGATGAAGCGATGACCGATAGCTTGTTCGCGTACCAGCGGACGATCGGCTCAACCAGGACGCGCGACGAAGTGGCGGACGAGTACGTCCACCGGCCGGACAAGCACGCGAACATCCTCGCCCCCGTCGAGGCGCAGTGCGACTGGCTGCGCGCCCGCGGCTACCAGGACGTCGACTGCTACTTCAAAGTCTTGGAGCTGGCTGTCTTCGGCGGCCGCAAGCCGTTAGCCTAGGGCCTTGCCGCCGCTTGCTATCCCGATTACACTTCCCGCCATGAAACGCCTCGCGCCGGCCTACCTCGTCGCGCTCCTTCTCGCCGCCGGCGTGCTGGTCGCCTGTGGTGGCGGTGACAGCGGAGGCGATGGGAACGCGGATGAGCTAATCGTAATCGATCAGAATATCCTGCACGGCATCATCGACGAGGACCCGGACGCCGAGCCGTTTGACCGCTTCCCGGAGCGTATCGAGCTGTTCGCAGACGCTGTCGGCGTGGAAAACCCGGACATTCTCTTCATGCAGGAGATCGTCGCCAACCCCGCGGAAGACTATCCGAACGCGCGCGAGATCCTACTCGGAGCGCTAGGTAGCGAGTACAAGGCCGTGTTCGGCAATTTCGCCGGTGGCCCCATCGACGGCGACGGGCTCGGCCAGATGACCTTCACGCGTTTGCCGATCATATCGTCGCAGAACCGTTCGGTAAGCGCGATCCGGTCAGTGCAGCACCTCGCGCTCCATACCGAGCACGGCACCGTCGACGTGTACAACGCCCACCTCGAGGGCACCGGCGCGGTGCTGGAGACCGGCGAAGACGCCGCCGTCGCCGAGATGGACGCCGTCATCGCGTTGATCGATGAGACACGCGACGGCGAAGGGCCGGTCATCCTCGCCGGCGATCTGAACGCGGAGCCCGACGACCCGTCCATCCAGCGGCTCGTCGATGCGGGCTTTATCGACGCACTCGCCGCGGCCGGCGACGCGACGTGCGACAAGGCCGGCGACCCCGGCTGCACAAACTCAGCCATCCCTCTCGGCGACAATGCTACGAATGTCTCTGATCACCGGATCGACTACGTGTTCGTGAAGTCGGGCACGCGCGCGATCGACGTCAAGGAAGCGCAACTCTTCCTGCGTGAGCCAATCGATATCGGTGACGGCCACACGCTGCGCGTCTCGGACCACATCGGGCTCATCGTGCGGCTGGAGATCAAGCCGCGTGCCTGAGCGACGCTGGCCAGCGGTCAGCGGCTTCGTCTTTGTTGGGCTCTTCGTCGCTGCTGTGCTCGTCTCCGGAGGGCAGCTCGGCAGCTTGGGCGATCCCGACCGGCAGTTCGTTGCCTACTTCAATGACACGGGCAATCGTGTGCGGGACATCGCGGGCGCGTACGTCCTAGCGGCAGCGGGGATGGCCTTCATTGTGTTTCTTGCGCATGTATGCGTTGCACTGCGCGAGCACTCCGGCGGACGCGCGCTTCCGCTGATAGCGCTTGGCGCCGGCCTTGTCTTCGTAGCCTTGCTGCTCGCCGCGGCTGCTGCGCTAAGCGCTGTCCCGACGAGCATGGCATACGCCGCTCTGTTCGACGAAGAGCGCCACGAGTTCGGCCCCGACGTGTCGCGGCTGGCCACGCAGCTCGGGTTCATGCTCTTGGTCTTTGCGATGTGGGCGGCCGCTGCCTGCATCGCCACTATCTCGCTCGCCGGGCGCGCCACGGGCATCTTCCCTGGTTGGCTTGCCGGCCTTGGCTTCGTCGCTGCGTTCGCGCTTTTGTTCAGCTTCTTCTTTATGCCCGCGGCAGCGCTGCCGATCTGGGCAATGGCCGCCAGCCTGCACTTGCTGCGCCGCAACGGGTCGGCGCCCTTGACTCCTTCTCTCACTACGCCTATCATATCCCCATAACCGCAGGTCCGGCTTCGAGACCTGCCAGCGGTTGAAGCTGGTGCCGGGCCCACGACCCCGATCCGTCGGGAGGGTGGGCTCGGCTATTTTGTTGCCACCTACGACACCGCAACATGAATGTTGCGGCATGAAAGAGCCATCGGATGCCGCAGCTTTCAAGCTGCGGTGGAGATAGCAGAGAGGCCATGTTCTACCTCCACCAACGGCTCGACCCCGCGTTCGAAGAGCTGCTCTCCAAAGCGCTCTCCGGCGAGTCGCTCACGCAGCAAGACGGCGTCCGGCTGATCGGTGCGCGTGGCTCCGAGCTCTCCGCGCTCATGCTCGCCGCCAGCGCCGTGCGCGACCAGGGCAAGGACCGCACGGTCACCTACTCGCGCAACGTCTTCATCCCGCTCACTAACCTCTGTCGACAGAAGTGCGGCTACTGCACGTTCGCGCGCGGGCCGAAGGACCCGAAGGCGCATACGATGTCGCCCGACGAAGTCCTCGCCGTCGCCGAGGCCGGCCGCCGCCGCGGCTGTAAGGAGGCGCTCTTCTCGCTTGGCGAGAAACCGGAGGAGATCTACGACTTCGTCCGCGACGATCTGCGCCGCTTCGGCCACGAGACGACGATCTCCTACCTGCGCGAGATGTGCTCGCTCGTGCTGAACGAGACCGGGCTGCTGCCGCACGCCAACCCCGGCATCATGACGCGAGACAAGATCGCGTCGCTGCGCGAGTGCAACGTCACGATGGGCCTGATGCTCGAGACGATGTCGGAGCGGCTGCACGAGAAAGGCGAGGCGCACTTCAACTGCCCGGGCAAGATCCCCGAGCTGCGCCTGCAGACGATGCGCGACTGCGGCGAGCTCGGCGTCGCCTTCACGACCGGCATCCTGATCGGCATCGGCGAGACGTGGGAGGAGCGTGTCGATTCGCTCCTGGCCATCCGCGACCTGCAGCGCGAGCAGGGCAACATTCAGGAAGTGATCGTTCAGAACTTCCGCGTGAAGGACGACATCCCGATGCGCCACCGCGACGAGCCCAGCGTCTTCGAGATGCTGCGCACCATCGCGACGGCGCGCCTCATCCTCGGCCCGGGGATGAACCTGCAGGCGCCGCCAAACCTCACGCCGGACGCCTACGGTCTCTATCTGCTCGCCGGCATCAACGACTGGGGCGGCGTTTCGCCGCTCACGATCGACTACATCAGCCCCGAGGCGCCCTGGCCGAAGGTCGAAGAGCTGCGCAACGTGACCGAGGAGGCTGGCTTCGAGCTGCGCGAACGGCTGGCGATCTACCCGGAGTTCGCGACAAGCAATCGCTTCGTCCGCGACTCGTGCCGGCCGCTCATCGAACGCTGGACGGACGAGAGCGGTCTTGTCCGCTGGGAGGAACATCGATGGGAGAACTAGACGCGGGAAACGGGAAGCGGGAAGCACATCAGGTCCCCAGCCTGGAGGTTGGGGCAGCGGAAGGCCGCGCCATGCCCCCGCCTTCAGGCGGGGGTCCAGCGCCCTCAACCGGCGGACCGGATTTCGGGATGGAAGCCGCGGGTTTTCAACCCGCGGATCGCATTTCGTCGCGCGATCTAGAACCACTCCTCGGCCAGCTCACGCCCCATGTCGCGCGCGCGATCGACGCGGCGCTGTCGGGCCACGATCTGTCGATCGACGACGCGGTTGCGCTCTTCGACTGCACGGGCGCCGACATGCAGGCGCTCGTCGCCGCGGCCGACGCGCTCCGCCGCGAGCAGATCGGCGACGCCGTCACGTACGTCGTCAACCGCAACATTAACTTCACCAACGTCTGCATAAAGCGCTGCGGCTTCTGCGCCTTCAGCCGCGATCATCGCATGGAAGAAGGCTACCTGCTGCCTGTCGAGGAGATCGTGCGCCGCGCGCAGGAGGCCGTCGAGCTGGGCGCGACCGAGGTCTGCATCCAGGCCGGCCTGCCGCCCAAGATGGACGGCGATCTCTACGAACGTCTCTGCCGCGCGCTCAAGGCAGAAATGCCGGACCTGCACATCCACGGCTTCTCCCCGGAGGAGGTGCTCTACGGCTCGGTGCGATCGCAGTGCTCGATCCCGGAGTTCCTGCGCCGGCTTAAGGACGCGGGCGTCGGCAGCCTGCCCGGCACGTCGGCCGAAGTGCTCGTGCAAGAAGTGCGCGACGTCATCTCGCCCGGCCGGATCACCGTCGACCAGTGGGTCGAGGTGATTACGTCGGCACATGAGCTGGGCATCCCGACGACGTCGACGATCATGTACGGCCACGTCGAGACGTCGGAGCACAAGGCGCGCCACCTCGCCCTGCTGCGCGACATCCAGCGGCGCACCGGCGGCATCACCGAGTTCGTCCCGCTCAGCTTCGTCCACAGCGAGGCGCCGATGTACCAGAAGGGCCTCGTCGAAGGCATCCGCGCCGGCGCGTCCGGCGCCGAGATCTTCAAGATGTACGCCGTCTCGCGGCTCTTCCTCGGAGGCTACATCAAGAATCTGCAGGTCTCCTGGGTGAAGGAAGGACTGCGCTTCGGGCAGATGCTGCTCAACGCCGGCGCGAACGACTTGGGCGGCACGCTGATCAACGAGAGCATCTCGACCGCGGCCGGTGCGACGCACGGGCAGCTCGTGCGGCCGGCGCAGTTCCGCGCGATCATCCGCGAGATGGGCCGCGTCCCCGCCGAACGCACCACCGGCTACGCGCTGCGCCGCGTTTTCGACGACCCGGCGAACGACCCCGTTGACCCGCTGGACGCTGTCGAGTACGACGAGCGCCGCTTCGGCACCTACAACGTCCTCCTCCAGCTCGAAGACTGGCGCTTCAAGGACACGTTCACGCCAGTGGGCGGGCAGTCGGAGAAAGGCTAATGTTTTCCGAACCGGTTCTCGTCAATTGTGCGTTGCACTCTCACCAGCGCTCTATGACACAGATCGCGGTTCCCTCCTGCGCCGGTGCGTGGAACCACAAGTAGAAACGTATTTTCACCTGGCGGCTGAGCGACCTGGATCTCCAATTCAGCGGAAGCAAGCAACCCCTTCGGTAACTTCACCACCGTTCGCCGGTCAATGTTCTCTACTTGAGCGATCTCCTCACCGCGAAAGGTCTCCAGCACTGCTTCAAAGATCTCATCAGGGTGCATAGCGTACCTTGCTAGAAAGCCTCCATTATAGTCCTCTTCATATCCACCCTCCGCCCAAAAGTCTCCGAGGTCCTGCCCGCACCCGCCGCAGAAGCTCGCATCTCTTCGGTTCTGGAAGCGTCCGCAGGCTGCACAGATTTCATATCCCTGCCTCTTGAGTTGCGCCCGCTGTTTTCGCAGAGCGGTGGCGTGATCAGACCTACGGAGCACCTCGAGAGCATTGTCTCGAGAGGACCCGCAATCGGCGCAGAAGGCCCTAGATATCCCGTTTCTCTTTCCGCATTCGAGGCAACTCCACATCTGCCGCTTGACCCGCTGATCAGAACGTTGTGATCTGCCAGGCTCGGAGGACCTGGCATGGAACTCACGCCAACGGGCATCATACTCGGTCCGCGCACGCGGATTTGAAAGGCATTCGTATGCCTCCTGAACGCGTTTGAACTGTTCTTCAGCTCTCTTGCGCACCGAATCAGGCTTGCCTACCAGCGTGTCAGGGTGGTAAATGCGCACTAGGTCCCGATAGGCTCGGCGGATGTACTCGCCCGTAGCCTTCTGAGCTACGCCAAGAATCTCATAGTAGTCGCGAAAGACGCGCTCCGGCACCTTGATGGCTCCGTCGTAGTCTACCGCCTCGGACAGTGGTTCGTGAGGTTTTGCGGGCGTAGTTGATGAGAATTAGGACAAGGAGGGACGAAGGCCCCTGACAGACCAGGCTTCTTGCCTACAGCGGCAGCCCGTTCGTAATCCCCGCAGCGAACTCCAGGATGTGGCGCGCGTCGAACACATCGATGTCGCCGTCGCGGTCCGCGTCGCCGTGGCACGGCACCGACGCGAGTAGCGCGGCGTACTTCTGCAGTGCCAGCGTCGCGTCGCGCGGGTCGACCAGAAAGTCGCAGTTCGCGTCGCCCTGCACCAGCACGTCGATTCGCTGGACGCCGGGGCGCCAGAGCAGCGCCGTCTCCGCGCGCAGCCCGCCGACGGTGAACTCCACCAGCGAGCTGTTCTGCGCGCAGCCCGGCTGCACGCTCGCCGACGGCACGACGAGCCGCGAGAAGCCGCGGATGTTGGGCCTGTTGACTGTGCCGATGGCTTCATCCTCTCCACCGATCGTCGTTTCACTGCAGAGCGCTCCGCTTGTCAGCGCCTGAACCGTTGTCCCGACGCGCGGCGCCGGAGTCGACGCGCGTTCGAACCAGAACCACGAGACGTTGTTGACTGCGGTGAGCGGAAGGAACTCCGGATCGGCGCCCGGCGTGGCAGGCCAGGCGAGCGTCTGGTCGGCTTGTACGTCGTAGATGTAGAAGTCCAGACGTTGTCCGGCGGTGGCGCAGCCTGGCTGCGAGTCGCCTCCGGCGATAGGGAGCACAAAGACGCCGTCCACACCCGGAATCGTCGTCCTCCCGCACGTCTGCCCGTTTACGCGGGCCTCGACGGCCCGGCCGTACGTTAAGTATTGGAAGTCGAGCAGCGCATGGCCGATCACGACTACGCCGCCAGCGATCGGCTTGTAGGTGAAACAGCCGCTCGGGCGGAACATCGGATCGAAGGAGATGGGGCGGTCGACGCAGAAGGTGGTGGTCTGGTCGCCCTCGGCGCCGGCGCGCGTCCCCGCGAACAGGCCGGCGCCGGCAAGCGCCAGCAACAGCAGGACTCGCATACTACGTTTCATCGCTGAGAGCTGAGTGCTGATGGGCT
This sequence comes from Dehalococcoidia bacterium, assembly GCA_044870035.1. Classification (GTDB taxonomy): domain Bacteria; phylum Chloroflexota; class Dehalococcoidia; order DSTF01; family RBG-16-68-14; genus JBBDXS01. The sequence goes on along the minus strand of JBIOYF010000355.1, from coordinate 6,056 downwards.
GACTGCTGACAAGCTACTCTCCGATCACCTTCACCACCACCCGCTTGCGCCGGCGCCCGTCGAACTCCGCGTAGAAGACCTGTTCCCACGGTCCCAGGTCCAGCTTGCCGTCCGTCACCGGCAGTACGGCCTGATGCCCCACGAGCGTGCGCTTCAGGTGCGCGTCGCCGTTGTCCTCCCCGGTCAGGTGATGCTTGTAGTCGGGCCGCTCCGGCGCGAGCCGTTCGACCAGCTCCCAGAAGTCCTCCCAGAGGCCGGGCTCGTGGTCGTTCACCCAGATCGACGCCGTGATGTGCATCGCGCTCACCAGGCAGAAGCCCTCGCGCACGCCGGAGCGCTGGACGACCTCCTCGATCTGCTCCGTCACGTTCACCAGGTCGCGCCGCTTCTTCGTCGAGAACCAGAGGTATTCGGTGAGGGCCTTCATCGCTTCGTCCGACGATAGTCTACCTCTTGCCGACGCGCCGAAGTCCACAGCCCGAAGCGCCATCCGTTGAGCGCCTACGCGCTCGCTGGTACAATCACGGATCGATATGACGGCGGTGCGAGCTAGTCCGCAACAACTCGCCGAGCGGGAACGCGCGTGGGGTCGCGAGAAGCGGCTGAGGCGCCGGACCCGCTGGTTCCGTGTCCTGCCCGACTTCCTCATCATCGGCGGAATGCGCTGCGGGACCACTTCCCTCTACGCCTACCTCTGCGAGCACCCGCAGGTGCTACGCGCAGCCAAGAAGGAGATCCACTTCTATGACCGCAAATTCGAGCGCGGCCTGGGTTGGTATCGCTCCCGCTTCCCGCTGATTACGACGAAGCTATGGCGCAGCATTCGTCGGCGCCGGCGCGCGGTCACCGGTGAGGCGTCGCCGTATTATCTCTATCATCCGCAGATCGCCGCCCGCATCGCTGCGACCTTGCCGGATGTCAAGCTGATCGCTCTCCTGCGCGATCCAGCCGAGCGGGCGTATTCGCACTACCACTTAACTGTTGCAGGAAGAGGCGAGAAGCTGTCCTTTCAAGACGCAATTCAGAAGCAGGACAAGCGACTGCTGGCCAGGCGCGAGCGCGCCGAAGGAGCTGATCCCTACCGTAGCAGGGCCTACAGACTTTACTCATACGTCGATCGTGGCATCTACGTCGACCAGCTCAAGGCCTACGAGCGGTTCTTCAGCCGTGACCAGCTCCTGGTCGTTAAGAGCGAGGACCTGTTCGAAAAAACGCAGGAGACATACGACGAGGTGCTCCAGTTCCTCGGCCTCGGCCCGTGGAAGCTGCGCTCACTCGAAGCGCGCTTTCCCGGGACATACCCCAAGGATGGCCGGCCGCCGGGCTACGAGGAGCTGCGCCAGTTCTACGCGCCGCACAACCAGCGCCTCTACGAATACCTAGGGCGCGACCTCGGCTGGTGAGTGCAGCAGTGCCCCACATGGCTCAGATGAATGACGCCGCAGCGAGCCGGACACGCCGCCGAACGCCGCCGCCGCTCTCGCGCTACCGGCTGCTGACGAGCCGCCTCCGCGTTCTCCCGGACTTCGTGATCCTGGGCGGCATGCGCTGCGGGAGCACTGCGCTCTACTCGTATCTTGGCGCGCATCCGCAGGTCATCCTGCCGCGGAAAAAGGAGCTGCACTTCCTCGACCGCTTCTATTCCCTTGGCACGAGGTGGTACCGCGCCAACTTCCCGACCCGGACGGGCATGCGCTGGCACAAAATCGCACACCAGGGCACGGCGCTTACCTTTGAAGCGACGCCGGGCTATCTGTTCCATCCGGACGCGGCCCGGCGTCTCTCCACGGTCCTCCCAGAGGCGAAGTTGATCGCGCTCCTCAGGGACCCGGCCGACCGTGCCTACTCCCACTATCAGCTCAACGTGCATGTGGAGCTGGAGCGTCATCCGTTCTCGAAAGCGATCAAGCGCGAAGACAAGCGGCTGGAGGATGAGCGAGAGAAGATACTCAGCGACGAGTCGTACCACAGCCGGAAGCGCGGCCGCTACTCGTACAAGGCGCGCGGCCTGTATCTCGATCAGCTGCGGGCGTACGAACGGTACTTCAGCCGGGATCAGCTCCTGGTCCTCAAGAGTGAAGACCTGCTCGAGAAGACGCAAGAGACGTACGACCAGGTCTTGCGCTTTCTCGGGCTGGCGCCCTGGACTCTGCAATCGACTGGATCAGTCAACCCCGGTTTGTACCCGCGCGAGAAGCCGCCGGGCTACGAAGAGTTGCGCGAGTTCTACGCGCCACACAACCAGCGTCTCTACGAATACCTCGGCCGCGATCTAGGCTGGTAGCGGACGCAGCACCGCCGCCCGTTGGTGCGGGCGGCGGCGTCATCCATGATCGAACTGCAGTTACTTCTTCGCGATGTAGTAGTTGTTGATGATGTCGCCTTCGACTTGCTTGACGTCGACCGGGCGGAAGCCGGCTTCGCCGAACAGCTCCAGCGCCTTCTGCTGGCCCCACATGTTGCCCAGCCCCTCGCCGTTCAGCGCGAGCGACACGGTCATGCAGTGCATGGTCGAGATGCTGTAGAAGGCCGGCGCTAAGGGATGTTCCATGTTCTCGTGCAGCTCACTCGATCCGGCGACGTCTGTGCAGAGGAACACGCCACCCGGTCGCAGCAGGTTGTGGATGTTCTTGAGCACCTGACGGGGCTTTGCCTGATCATGGATGGCATCGAACACTGTGATCAGGTCGAACTGCTCCTTGCCAGTCATCTGGGCAACGTCCTCGACTTCGAACTTGGCGTTCGTCAGCCCCATGGCCGCAGCCTCTTTGCGCCCGGCGGCTACCCCTTCTTCCGAGAAGTCGTAGCCGGTGAAGCGACTGTTCGGAAACGCCTTGGCCATGATGTTGATCGCGTGGCCGGAGCCACAGGCGATGTCCGCTACGTCGATGCCCGACTTCAGGCGGTCGACGAGCCCCGCTGCCAGCGGCAGCGTCACGTCGATGAGCGTGGCGTCGAAGATCTGGCCGCTCATCGCCGCCATCAGCTTCTGGAAGTTGTCGAACTCCGAGTAGGGGACGCCGCCACCTTTCTGGAAGCTGCGGACGATGCCTTCCTGAACGGCAGCCATCTCCGGGACGAACTCCGCCATGGTGGCAAGGTTGCCGGGGCCGGCAGCGCGCGTGAGCGACGCCGCGTGCTCCGCTGGCAGGTGGTACTTCTTGGTGGACGGATCGTAGTCGACGATGCGGCCGGTTACCATCGCGCCGAGCCACTCGCGTATGTAGCGCTCGTTGAGGCCCGATGCCTTCGCGATCTCCGCGCTCGTTGCAGACGGCAGCTCCGCCATCTTATCGAAGAGACCCGTCTTGTGCCCGATGCTGATCATCAGCGACAGCATCCCTCCGTTCAAGATACCGACGATTTGTCCGCCGAACGCCTCGGCCTTTGCCATATCGAGTTCCTGGGTAGCCGTAGTCACGTAGACCTCCTTGTGAAACGAAGCGATGAAGAGAAACCAGCGGGCCTATTGTACTATGTGCGGCGTCACGCCGGAAGGCGGTTCGCTACTGCCGGTCCTGTGCGAAGAACTTCCAGACCAGGTCCGAGGCGTCGATCTCCTGCGTCGTCATCGCCGGGTCGCCGAACAGGTCGGCGCCGGGCCACGTGTGGCCGCCGCCATCGATGACGTAGAGCTGCACGGCGCCGTCGTCCGCGGAGCACTCGTTGTAGACCGATAACTCGATGTGCGTGGTTGGCTTGCTAGCCTCCGGCTGCGCACCGCACTGGAGCGCCGCCGCCCACGAAGCAACGGCGTCACGGATCGCCGGGAACTGGCCCCCCTCGAACGCGACCAGCGGGTCCTGCGTTCCGTGGAAGGCGATCAGCGGCACCTTGGGCGTGCAGCTCAGATACACCGCCGCGATCAGTCCGACGGCCTTGATCCGGCTCGCGTCGTCGCACGCCAGCCGCATCGACATGCCGCCCCCGTTCGAGTAGCCAGTGGCGAACACACGCGCCTCGTCGACGCAGAGCTGTGTCTCCAGCTTGTCGAGCAGATCGTTCACGAACAGCAGATCGTCCACATCCGCGCCCGGGTTCATGTTCCAGCGATGTGGATCGCCGGTTCCGGTGGGCGCGACGAGCAGGAAGCCCTCGCGATCGGCAACAGCGCCAAGCGCAGAGTAGTCCAGCATGCTGCGGCCGGCCAGCGCGAAGCCGTGGAAGAGCAGCACCAGCGGCGTTGCTTGCCTACCGTTGTAAGAGGGCGGCACGTGCAGGATGTACACGCGCTCCACGGCGCCGGACATGATCGTCTGCTCGAACTCGCCCGCGTCGTGGGCCTGTGAGGCCGCGCAGGCTGTCGCCGCCGGCGATGTCGCGTTCGGCTTACCGTCGCCGCCGTCGCCGCACGCAACGAGCAGGAGCAGGATCAGAAGCGCTCCGGCGATGAGCAGGGGGTACTTCAAGGCAGGTCGGTCTCGCCCATCAGGTAGCGGTCGACCTCGCGGGCGCACTGCCGCCCCTCCGCGATCGCCCAGACGATGAGCGACTGGCCGCGCCGCATGTCGCCCGCGGCGTAGACGCCCGGCACGCTCGTCGCGTAGGCGCCGAAGTCGGCCTTCGCGTTCGAGCGCTCGTCGCGCTCCACGCCGAGCTGGCCCAGGACCGTGTCCTCCGGCCCGAGAAAGCCCATCGCCAGCAGCACCAGCTGCACCGGCCAGACCTTCTCCGTACCAGGCACCTCGCGCATCACGGGCCGGCTGCCGTTCTCTGACACCCACTCCACTTCGACGGTGTGCGCTTCCTTTACGTTGCCCTGCTCGTCTCCGACGAAGCGCTTCGTCGTGATCGAGTACCGGCGCGGGTCAGCGCCGAAGACCGCCGCCGCTTCCGCCTGGCCGTAGTCGAGGATATACACTTTCGGCCACTCCGGCCAGGGGTTGTCCGGCGCGCGCTCCAGCGGTGGCTGCGACAGGATCTCGAACTGGGTGAGGCTCTTGCAGCCGTGCCGCATCGTCGTCCCCACACAGTCCGTACCCGTGTCACCTCCGCCGATCACGATCACGTCCTTGTCCTTCGCGGAGATATAGTTGCCGTCCTTGAGCCCGCTGTCCAGCAGGCTCTTCGTGTTCGCGCGCAGGAAGTCCATCGCGAAATGCACGCCGCCCAGCTCGCGCCCCTCGATCGGCAGGTCGCGCGGCTTCGTCGCGCCCGCGCAGAGCGCGATCGCGTCGAAGTCGTGGAGCAGCTTGCCGACCGGAAGGTCGTCGCCGATTGACGTGCTCGTGACGAACTGCACGCCCTCGACCGCCATCAGATCGATGCGCCGCTGCACAATGCGCTTGTCCAACTTTGGGTTCGGGATGCCGTACATCAGCAGCCCGCCGATGCGGTCGTCGCGCTCGTACACCGTGACGAGATGTCCGGCGCGGTTGAGCTGCGCCGCGCACGCCAGCCCGGCCGGCCCGGATCCGACCACGGCCACCTTCTTACCGGTGCGCTTCTCCGGCGGCTCTGGCGCTATCCAGCCCTCCTCGAACGCCTTGTCAATGATCGCGCACTCGATGCTCTTGATCGTGACCGCGGGCTCGCTGATGCCCAGCACGCAGGAGCCCTCGCAGGGCGCTGGGCAGACGCGGCCGGTGAACTCCGGGAAATTGTTCGTCTTGAGCAGCCGCTCCAGCGCCTCGCGCCACAGGCCGCGATAGACCAGGTCGTTCCATTCGGGGATGAGGTTGTTGATCGGGCAGCCGGCGGCCATGCCGTTGAGCAGCGTGCCCGTGTGACAGAAGGGCACGCCGCAGTCCATGCAGCGAGCGCCCTGCTCCTGCAGCTTTACCTCCGGCATGTGGTCGTGGAACTCCAGCCAGTCGTGGACACGTTCGCCCGGTGGCCGCGACGCGGGAAGCTCGCGCTGAAACTCCAGAAAGCCTGTCGGTTTGCCCATGGCTTGTGACGGTGGTGGCGCGCCCGCGCGGTTGGGCGCGAAGACGAGCGGCCAGCCCGGGTTCGGGCTACCTACCTCCCACGCGCGCGGCGTCGTGCGCGTTCAGCTCGAACGCGGCCATCTCCGCCTCGTCCTCCGACATCCCCTCGGCCAGCATCCGTTGCTG
>JBIOYF010000354.1:0-3202 GCA_044870035.1 Dehalococcoidia bacterium | reverse complement strand
TGGCCAGGCTGAAGGCCTGGCCTACCGCTGGTCCATTGGTCCGGGCAGGCTGAAGGCCTGGCTTACCGAATTCATGGTAGAAAGCCTCGCTAGCAACTTAGCCGGCGAGCCTGGATAGGCTCGGCTACACGTCTTGTGCCAGGCTTACGGCCTTACCTAACGTCGCTTTAGATCTGGCTATAGCCGCTGCCCTTGATCGCGGCGTCCACGCCGATGCCGCGGCCGTTTGCGATCCAGCCGAACTCTTTCAGGATCTCTTGGCTGTAGGTTACCCGGCCCGTCACCTTGTCGAGCGGCTCAGTCGCCAGAAGGAGCGCGGCCTTGGCCATCAGCTCCGGCGGCTCGCCGCGCGGGTCGTCCAGGCCGCTGACCAACTTGTGGAAGACGGTGCCCGGCGTGGGCACCACCTGCGAGGGCGACACACACGTCACAGAGATGCCGTACTGGCAGACTTCGGCGGCGAGCCCCTGGGTGAAACGCTCGAGCGCGGCCTTCTCCGCGCCATAGCAGGTGCCGCCGCCGGCGCCGCGCAGCGCGCCCGTGTACGGCCCGCGCCCCGGCCCGATGGCCGCGCCGGAGGAGATGTTGACGATACTGCCGCTGTTTCTAGCCACCATGTCGCCCAGGACCAGCCTGCTCAACATGAAGGGCGCCTGGAAGTTGACGGACCACGACCGGAGCCACTTGTTGACGGGATAGTCTTTGACGGGAATGAAGTAGGTCAGCGCGGCATTGTTCACCAGGACGTCGACCGGCCCGTAGGCCGTTCGCGCGGCGGCGACGAGCTTCTCGCACTCTTCTGGCTCCGAAATGTTGACCGCGACGGGGGTCGCCTCGCCGCCGGCAGCGCGGATCGCCTGCACCGTGCTCTCCAGCGAGCCGGCGAACTGGTGCTCGCCCTCCTTGAGGGTGCGGGCGGCGCAGACGACCTTGCCGCCCTCCCCGGCGAACACCTTCGCGATCTGCGATCCGATGCCCCGGCTGGCACCCGTTATGATCACTACCTTGCCGTCCAGTTTGCCCATCACGCGCCTCCTTCGCAGCGTTATGTTTGTTCGCAGCGCGTGTAGTCTGTCACGCCGGCGCTTGGCTGCGCAAGCCGGCATGGCCGGCCATTGACCGTAACCATCGGCTGTGCTGCAATGGCCGCAACGTGGGATTGGGGACGCACTTCCTCGGACGCAAGCGAGTCGTTCTCGCCGCATGCATGGTCGCGGCGCTGCTCGCGTTCGTCCTGACGCGACCGGGCGTGGCACCAGCCGGACCAGTCGCGCTGGTTGTTAACAGCACCGCCAACACGAGCGACGGATCGTGCAACGCCGCGAGCTGCACACTGCGCGAGGCGATCGACGCGGCAAACGCCGGGCTGAGCGACACGATCGAGTTCGACGCCGCGGTGTTCCCGCCGGACGCACCCGTCACGATCGAGATCGAAAGCGGGGCCGGCGCCCTCCCCTCGATCACGGCGGACCTCACCATCGATGCGTCCGGCAGCGGTGTCATCGTGGACGGCGATACAACCGACGACGGCACAGCAGTCGACAAGGGCCTGCAGGTCGAGGCCAACCACGGCGATTTCACCTTTGCACTCCAGGGCGACGACGCGTTCACGCTGCGAGACATCGGCGCGCGCGGCATCAACGTCGTCGGCGGCACATTCGGGCTGGACGACCTCTCGATCGACGGCGTGACGATTGAGAACACGACAGACGACGGCATCTTCGTCTCGGGCGTCCAGTACGCTACGCACATCTCCCTAACGAACAGCACCATCGACGCGGGCGACTTCGGGATCGGCGCCCGGATCGATGGCCCCAACATCTCCAGCATGGACTACGAGGTGACCGGCAACGACATCCGTTCGGACGCTGCCGATGGCGCGGAGGGACCGGCCGTCTCGCTCAACATGCAGTCAGCGCTGGGCCCGCAGACAACGGTGAACTTCACGGTGGAGGACAACGACCGGATTGAGGCCCGGGCGGGCATCGGGGTGAACCTGAACGTCTGTTCCTCCGGCACGCCCTGCGCGCTGGAGCAGAGCGATATCAACCTTTCGGTCGCTGGAAACACAGAGGTCACCGGCGAGGGCGACGCGATCCATGTGAGACTTCACGGCAACCCGGGCGTCCAGGGCAGCCCGGGCGGCTCGGACGGTTCGTCTGCGACGATGCTCATCGACGGCAACGATGTCATCAACGGAGGCAGCAGCGACTCGATCGACATCACGTCCTTGCTGTGTTGCGACAGCAACCAGCAAGTCGTGACCATCAACGACAACGGGACGATTGGGAATGAGAGCGGCTCCGATGGCATCGACCTAGAAACCGGCACCTGCTGCGATCCGCAAACCGGGAGCACCGTTGAGGTCAATGGCAACACCGGCCCGATCACGGGCGGGGAGGGCGATGGCCTCGGCTTGCAGGTCGATTGCTGCGGGAGCAACTCGATTAGCATCGAAGACAACGAGGGCATCATTTCGAGCGGGGACGACAATGGCATCCGCATACAGAGCTGCGTGGAAGATGAGGCGGACCCGCAGCATAACGAGCTGGCCTGCCTCAGCGATACGACAACGCTGCTGACCATCACGGGCAATGTCCTCAGCGAGAGCCACGAAGACGGCATCCATATCTGCTGCGGCGAGCTGCAACAAGGCGACGAGCGCAGCGTCATCGCGAACAACATGGTGACCGGCAACGGTCGCGACGGCATTGAGATCAACAGCTCGCACGGGATCACCGTCGGTCCCGGCAACGTCATCACGCAGAATGGAACCGAGACTGACCTCGATGACAACGGCGTCGAGATCGGGATCCTGGCCTCGGCGGTGCTGTTCGACGTCTTCGGCGTCACCGTGGGGAGCAACGGCAATACGATCACCGAGAACCAGATCTTCGCCAACGGCGGCCTGGGCATCGACCTGGTCGGTTACGACGCCGCCAACACACCGGGCACGGTAGGCGACGACGATTTGCAGTACGCGATGGTGGGCTGCAACACGTTTGTCGCAGCGTCCATCAACGCGAATGACTGCCTGCCGTACCCGGCGCTCAACGCGGTCGTCGGCGAGGTCCTTCAGGGGCAGGCCTGCGCCAGCTGCCGCGTCGAGGTCTTTTTGGCGAACGATCAGCCGCCAGACCAAGCGGGGCCGCTGACCACGCAGCACGGCGAAGGCGAAACGTTCCTTGTGGCCGGAACCGCG
>JBIOYF010000353.1:0-4453 GCA_044870035.1 Dehalococcoidia bacterium | reverse complement strand
CGCGATCGGCTGCGGGGCTGGCTCGGCGCTGATGTGAACGACATCCTCGTCGTCGGCCTGGCCGACCTGGCGCTCTCGTTGGGCATTGTCTACCTCAGCGGAGGTTGGGACAGCCCTTACTACCTGTTCGCTGTCTCGTCGCTGCTCGTGCCTTGCGCCACACTGGGGCTGCGTAGCAACGTCGTGCTCGCCCTCGGCTTTGTCGGCGCGTACACGCTGATCGTCGCGACGGCGGGTTCGGGCACCGACAATCCCTGGCACGGCACCGAGTTGAACAACTTCACGGTGTTTCTCACCATTCCGTTCATCGTCGCTGTCGTCGTGCAGTTCTTCGGCTGGATGAGCCGCCAGCTCGCCGAACAGCGCGAGGCGGCGCGCGAGGCGCTGGACGAAAACGTGCGCCTGCAGCAGGAGCGCGAGACGCTGGCCGCGGCGCAGGAGCGCAGCCGCATCGCACGGGAGATCCACGACGGCGTGGCGCAGTCCATCTACATGCTCTCGCTCAACCTGGAAGCCGCCGCCGACTCCGTCGCGAACCAGCCCGCCGTCGGCGACCGGATGCAGCGCCTTGTCGGGCTGGCGAAACAGACCTTGCTCGAAGTGCGCCACTACATCTTCGATCTGAAGCCGCTGCTCGAAGGCCAGTCGGGCGTGGCCGCAGCATTGCGCAACCAGGCGCGCGAGTTCACCGCCGTCGCCGGCCTCCCCGTGTCGCTGGAGCTCACGGAGGATGAGGCCAAGCTCTCGCCGGCCAAGGCCGCGGCGCTCTATCGCATCGCGCAGGAAGCGCTTTCCAACGTGTACCGGCACGCGCACGCGTCGCAGGTCTGGCTGCGACTCGAGTTTCGCGACGGCACCGTCCTGCTCGAGGTGCGCGATGACGGCTGCGGTCTCGGCTCGGACGCAATCTCCGGCCGCGGCCTGCGCAACATGCACCAGCGCGCCGCCGATCTCTGGGGCAGCCTCACGATCGAGTCGATGCCGGGTGGCGGCACCTGCGTCCGGGCCGCGCTGCCGGGCGAGGACGCATGACCGCGATCCGCATCCTCGTCGTCGACGACCACGAGATCGTGCGCACCGGACTGCGCACCGTGCTCGAGGGTGAGGACGCCCTCGAAATCGCAGGCGAGGCCGCGACGGAAGAAGAAGCCGTCTCGAAAGCGGCCGTGCTCCGGCCTGACGTCGTGCTGATGGACGTCCGTCTCGGCGACGATGAGAAGGCCGGCTCCGGCATCGAGGCCTGCCGCGCCATCCGGAGCGCGCTGCCCGATACGCAGGTGCTCATGTTCTCCTCCTACGCCGAACGCGAGACCGTCGTCGCGTCGATCATGGCGGGCGCGGCTGGCTTCGTGACGAAGAACGTCGCGCGCGCCCAGCTGCTCGAGGCGTTACGCGCCGTCGCGCGGGGCGAGTCGCTCCTCGACTCGAAGGTGACCGGCGGAGTGCTGGAGCGGTTGAAGGAGCTGTCCGCGGCCGAGCGCGACGACGATCCGCTCTCGCCGCGTGAACGCGAAGTGCTGGCGTTGATCGCGCGCGGCCTCACGAACCGCCAGATCGCGGAGACCCTGGTGATCAGCGAGCACACCGCCCGGAACCACGTCACGAGCATTCTCGATAAGCTGGGCCTCTCGCGTCGAGCGGAGGCCGCCGCGTACGCCGCCCGGCTCGGCCTGCTCTCGGACGGCTAGCTCGTCGAGTCGGTTTGCTGGCGCCGTAGGAGCGTTGCTACGGCGGCAGGTCCGGGATCAGTCCTGCGACGAGCTGTAGGATCAGCGCCGCGTCGATCACATTCACCTGGCCATCCAAGTTAACGTCAGCGTTCTCCAGGCACGCCAGCGACGGGATGATCGCGGCGGTCAGCTGTAGCACGAGCGCCGCGTCAATCGCGTTCACGGCACCATCGCAGTTGACATCACCCACCAGTCCAGCCGGGGTTGGTGTATTGGTCGGTGGCACCGGCGTGCTCGTCGGCGGCACCGGCGTAGTTGTAGGTGGCACGGGTGTGTCCGTCGGAGGTACGGGCGTACCGGTCGGAGGCACTGGCGTGTTCGTTGGCGGCACCAGCGTGCTGGTCGGTGTCGCCGGCGGAACGTCGCCGTAGATCACGTTCACCGCGCCGGCGTTCACGATCGCGTCGATGTCGTTGTCCGGGACGCCGATCGCCAGGTCGTCCGCGCCATCGCCGTTCAGGTCACCAGCGGCAACTGCGTCCCCGAAGTCCGCACCGGCATCCGGCGTCCCCAGGATCCCGTTGACGCCCTGCTGAAAGATCTGATCATCTGTAGCCGTCAGCCCTGCGCCCGACCCCAGGATGACGTTGACCGCGCCTGCGGCGTTGAGCTTGCCGATGTCTTCGCCCGTCACACCAACCGCTAGGTCGTCGTCACTGTCATTGTTGAAGTCGCCTGACGCAAGCGATGCGCCGAAGCGATCGTTGGCCTGTAAGTCGCTCTCGATCCCCGGGCTTCCTTGCGTCCAGACCTGGTTGGAGTCAACCGTGAGCCCGGTGCCGGACCCGTTTAGGACGTGGACCGCGCCGGCGGCCGTCAAACCATCGACAACGTCACCCGGCGCGCCGATCGCCAGATCATCATCGCCGTCGCCGTTGAAGTCTCCGGCCGTTAGTGAATCGCCGAACTGTTCGTTTGCCTCCGCCACCCCCGGGATACCATCGACGTCCTGGTGAAAGATCTGACTGCTGTCGCCAGTAAGGCCGGACCCCGAACCGTAGAGCACGTTCGCCGCCCCGGCGCTGCCGAGAACGCCGACCGCTTCGTCGGGCGCGCCGACGGCGAGGTCATCCTCGCCATCGCCGTTGAAATCACCCGCCGCCAGCGAAGAGCCAAAGGCATCGTCCTCCAAAGCACCGGGCACGCCCGCACTATCCTGCGACCAGGACTGCTGGCCGGCCACATCCAGGCCGGTAGGCGATCCATACAGGACCTGCACCAAACCGGCATCATCGACAAGATTGACCAACTCGCCCGGTACCCCGATCGCGAGGTCGTCTTCACCGTCGCCGTTGAAGTCGCCGGCCGTCAGTGCGTCGCCGAACCTGTCGAACGCCTGCGGGTCGCCCTCGACGTCCAGGACGTCCTGATGCCACTGCTGATTGCCCAGCGCGGAAAGGCCGGTCTCCGATCCATAGAGGACGTTCACCATGCCCGCGTTAGCGAGTTTCCCGATGTCCTCGCCGGGGACGCCGATGGCCAGATCCGCGTAGCCATCCCCGTTGAAGTCGCCGGCGGTAAGCGCTTGACCAAACTGGTCACCCGCCTCTTCCACTCCCACTACGTCAATGCCTGCCTGGCTCCAGAGCTGGTCGCCGGCGGCGTCAAGACCGAACGACGTGCCGTACAGCACGTTCACCGCGCCCGCTTCCACGCCGTTGACAACGTCGTCACCCACGCCCATCGCGAGGTCTTCCTCGCCATCGTTATTGAAGTCGCCTATCGCGACCGATTTGCCGAACTCGTCGCTGCCGTCGATCACTCCATCGACACCGGGTGTGTCCTGGTGCCAGAGCTGGTTATCAGCGACGACGAGTCCGCCAACGGAGCCGTAGGACTCGCCCGCGGCCTCAGAAGACGTCAACACAACGCCGCTTATCGCAGCGCTGGTTGCTAGCGCGACGATCAAGAGCAGGACTGCCGGTAGGTGGAGCCGATGGCTTGTCACAGTCACAGAAACGCCTCCATGCGATTTGCTGACACCAACGCCCACAGCATATCACAGTGTCACTAGCCCTGAGTTTAGCCGCGCGCGAGGCTTGGTACCTAATTAGCCATCCTCGACCGCCACTCGTTGCCCGCCTTCGCCGCGATACCGCGAGGCCATCAGCTCGAGGACAAACTGATCGTCCGCACTGAACGCGTTCTGCCGGGATGACCAGCATGCCAGGGTGCCCACCACCTGCGCGCCGACGATCAGCGGCACCACCAGCACCGTCTCCATCCCCGGGATCCGCTCGCCCTCATGCATCTGTTGTTCTGCAGATTGTGCGATCAGCACGGTCTTGCCTCGCTTCGCGCAGCGGCCCAGGATTCCCACTCCAAGCTGTACCGGCGCGAGCCCGCTCAGATCGCAGTCTGCTGCGTTATCAACACCAGTCACCTTCAGCTCCCCGCCCTCGGCGAGCCGCAGGATCGCTACATCCGCTCCCAGCAGCTTGCGGGTCTCTCTCACGGTCGTCGCTACTACGTATTCCAGATTCGGAGAGAGCACCCTTTTGGCTGTTCGCGCGTCGAGTCTCCTCATCACGTCCGGACGCTGGATGCCCAGAAGATTTTACGTGACTCTTAGACAAGAATTCAAGCGATGCGTAGTGGGTCAGGTTGAAGCACGAAGCTTGGTGGGGTCGCCATACGCGAGCCGTTGGACGGCGATGATCAGCGCAGAGACGATTGAGATCGGGCCGTAGGACGAGACGTCCTGGTGCAGGAACGGCAGTAGC
>JBIOYF010000352.1:0-6384 GCA_044870035.1 Dehalococcoidia bacterium | reverse complement strand
CTCGGGTTGTTCATCGCCAGTCCGGCTTGCGGATGGAGCTGCGCTTCTTGCGCGCGACGGCTTCGCCGACGTCTCGGTTGATCTTCCCGGTCAGCACGCGCGCCTGCTCGCTGCCGGCGCGCATCTCGTCGCTGCGCCACCGGCGCACCTTGGCCTTGTCAGCCGCAGACAGCGGGGCCTCGTCCAGCAGACGGCCGACGACGAAGGACATCAGCTCCCAAGCTTCGTCGTTGTCGAACTCGACCTTCATCGCCAGTCCTTCGTTGAGACGAAGCGGCCGCGCCGGCGCACGAGCTTGCGCGTCTGCTCGTCGACGACGTTGCCCAGCGTCGCGTTTATCGCCTCGGCCAGCTCGACCATGGGCGCGCTGCCGTCGGCGCGATCGCTGCGCCACTTACGCACGGCGGCCTTGCCCTTATCCGACAGCTCGACGCTGTCCAGCACTTGCGAGACGACGAGCGTCATGATCGACCAGGCTTCGTCGACTTCGAGAATAACTTGCATGCTACCTGCCCTTGAAGTCCGGCTCTCGTTTCTCCAGGAAGGCGCGCACGCCTTCGGCGCGGTCTTCCGTCGTCTGCAGGATCACCGTTAGGTTTGTCTCGAAACGCAGCGCTTGATCGAGCGGCTGCTCGAGCCCGCGACGGACTGCCTCTTTCGCGTAGCGTAGCGCGATGGGCCCGCGAGCGGCCATGCGCAGCGCGAGCGCCTCCGCTTCAGCGAGCAGCCGGTCGCGCGTGTAGACGCGGCTGACCAGACCGATCCGCAGCGCTTCCGCTGCGTCGATCGCCTCCCCGAGCAGGATCAGGCGCAGCGCCTCGCCGCGGCCGACGAGGCGCGCGAGCCGCTGAGTGCCACCGGCCATCGGCAGCAGGCCCTGGCCCGTCTCCGGCAGCGCGAAGCGCGCGCTCTCCGCCGCGAGCCGGACGTCGCAGGCGAGCGCCAGCTCCAGCCCCGCACTGGTGGCGTCGCCGGTCAGCGCGCAGATGACGGGCTGTCCCATCGACTCGAGGCAAGCGAACGGCGGCGACGCGGGCATAGTTCGCGGGCCGCCCCTACCCTTCAGCTCGACCGGGTCCCAGCCGTTCGAAAAGACGTCGCCGTCCGCCGTTAGCAGGGCCACGCGCACGTCCGCGTTGTCGTTGATCGACGCGCAGGCTTCGTCCACCTCCTGCAGGAAGAGCTGATCGATCGGGTTGCCGGCGCCGGGGCGCGCCAGCCGGATGTAGGCGAGCGCGACCTTCGTCTCCAGCTTGAGCGTTCGATAGGGCATGGGCGATTGAGCGTAACAGAAGCTAGTAGCTGGTTGCTAGTTGCTGGTACGCTTGGGCGGCGAACCCGCGTCCCCGGCCAAAGGAGGCAGCATGACGACCGAACGCGTGACAGTCGGCAGCCTGGAGATCGTCAGCGTGATCGACGGCGAGATGCGCGGGCCGCCGTCGTTCTTCTTCGCCGGCATCCCGCCGGAGCTCTACACACCCGCCCTGGGCGACGACCTCCAGAACGGCAGCGTGCGGGTGAAGTTCGGCAGCTTTCTCGTGCGCAGCGGTGGCAAGACGGTGCTGGTCGATACCGGCGCCGGGCCGCGCAATCCGGCCATGCCCGGCGGCAAGCTCCTCGACAACCTGGCGGCGATCGGCGTGCAACCCGACGACATCGACATCGTCGTGAACACGCACCTGCACGTCGACCACGTCGGCTGGAACTGCGACGAGCGCGACGGCGCGTACGTCCCGACCTTTGCCAACGCCGAATACTGGATCAACCGCACGGAGTGGGACTATTGGACGGAGCCGGCGAACGCCGCCGAGGAGGGCGCGCACATCACGCAAGGCGTGCTGCCGCTCAAGGACAGCCCGCAGCTCAAGCTCGTGGACGGCGAGCAAGCGATCACGTCCGAGTTGCAGCTGCTGTCCACGCCGGGGCACACGCCCGGCCACGTCTCGATCGGCGTCACGTCGGGCGGCGAGAGCGCGATCATCCTGGGCGACGTCGCACACCACCCGCTCAACCTGGTGCGGATCTGGATCGCCGCGGTCGATGAGCTGCCGCGCCTCTCGCGCCGGACGAAGCGCAAGCTGGTCGAACGGCTGATCCGCGAGCAGACGCTGGTCTGCGGCGGCCACTTTACGCCGGGGAGCTTCGGCCGCTTCGTGATGGCGGACGGCCAGCGGGCGTGGCGGCCGCTCGACAAGTAGGAGAGAAGGGCTGAGTCTTACTGGGGCGCTTGGACGCTGATCGCCGGGTCGTTCGGGCGGGAGATGTCGATGCGCAGCGTCCAGTCCGTAGGCGCCGCGAGCTCCAGCTCCTGTAGGATCGGCAGGTCGCCCGTCACCCTCCCGGTGGCGAGCAGCCGTACCGGCCACGCGCCGTCCTGCGCCAGCCAGATATCCCAGTGCAGGTCCTGCAGGCCCAGCGCCAAGGGGTCTTGCGTCAGGAATGACTGGAAGTACTCTACCCCCTCGGGCCCGACCTGGTAGTGATAGGCGCGCAGGTCGTTGACGAACTCCAGGGTACCCGGCAGGCGGCGGACGCTGTCACGGGCGGCGCGGAACTCCGGCCCGCCCAGGAAACCGGGCTTGATCGGCGAAAACGCTACGGCGAAGAGCTCCGTCGCCTGCGGGTCGCCCGGCGTCGCCTGTCGCCACGGGTCATCGCCCGTGCGCAGCCAGAGCTTATCGCCGATGAGCACGGCGCTCTCCCGTACGGCCGTCCCCAGCAGCTCCGTCGTATAGCTGAAGGCGTGGCGGTCGGGCGCCTGGTAGTCCCCTTCCGTCGTGACGACGACGCTATTCGCGCTGCCGTCCGCCTTACTGCCCCGCAGCTCCAGCGTCGCGACGTAGTGGTAGAGCTCGAGGTCGGTCAGGCTGCTCGGCTCCGGAGAAGGCGATGGCGTGGCCGCGGGCGGACCGGAGTTCCTCGTAGCGCCCCCGCAAGCGGCGCCCAGGATCAGCAAGAGGCCGCCTGCTACGGCGGCCATCAGTGCAATCCACCGTCGGTCTGGTCTCTTCATCCCGCCCCCCGAAGCCTCGCCAGTCCCCACATAATAGCGAGGGGGCTCGCCCAGGAGCGAGCCTCCTCTGGCATCGCTTATGTTAACCGAAGCTAGGCCGGCGGGCGAATTTCGATGCTGTCGTCGTTGATCTGCGTCAGATTGATCGTCATGTCGATCGTAAGCACGCTGTCCGGGCTGACGTCGAACGGCGCAACGTCGCCCAGGGTTTCCGGCCCGGCGCTGGCTGTGAACTCGGCGCGCACCAGGCCGTTCGATTCGTCCTCCAGCCAGACCGTCATCTCGAAGTCCTGGAGTCCGGCCGCGTTCTGGAGGAAGTCCTCGCCCAGCAGCCCGCTGAGGGTTGCGATCGCTTCCTTCGGGATGTGGTAGCGGCGCGTGTCGACGCCGTTGATCGACTCCTCTTCGCTGTCGAGCGTCGAGATGTTGGAGGCGAACTCCGCGTCATCGATGAAGCCCGGGTCGGCCGACGTCAAGCTGAGCATGTCCAGGATGGTAGCATCGCCGGCCGAGGTGGCGGTCCAGCCGCCCGCCCCCTCGCGGTACCAGGCGTCCTCGCCGATGATGACCGCTTCCTGCGTGGCGGACAGCCCGCCGATTTCGTAGTTGGTCCTGAACGAATGCGAGTTCGGCGCGACGAAGTCGCCTTCGATCACTCCGTTGACCTCGGCCGGTTCGGCCTCCTGCGGGTCATCGATTGTGACGTTCAGGTCCACGGTGTAGTGGTAACTATCGAAGGTGGACGTCGTCGACGTCGAGGTAGGCCCGCCGTCCGTGGTCTCCGTGGCGGTCGCGTCCGCCTCCTCCGTCGGGCTCTCTTGTGTCGCAGTCGCCTTGGCGCCGCCGTCATTGCCACCACCGCAGGCCACGCCTGCGAACAGTAGCGCTCCCGCCAGCACTAGGCCGAGCAGTCGAAGTCGAGGCATGGTTCCCTCCCTGCCCAGTAGTATCGGCGGACGGGCGGCAGGGGTCAATCGAACGCGGCGTTGACCACCCTGCCCTTCACAGCTATCTTGAGGCGACCAGCCCTTTGTCCTGGAGGAAGCAGCCCCTTGGCCGCGCCCTACACCTATCGATTGGGCAACCTGGACCTCTGCATCCTGAGCGACGGCGCCTACTACCAGGACGCCGGCGCGGTGTTCGGGATCGTGCCGCGGGTGATGTGGGAGCGCGTCGTGCGGCCCGAGCTGGACGGCCAGTACCGGATGGGCCTCGGTCTGAACTGCGTGCTGGTGCGCTCGCACGACCAGCTGGTGCTGATCGAGACCGGCGTCGGCGACAAGGAGGGCCACCGCAGGCAGGCCTCGCCGGCGTCCGAGGGCACGCTCTTGAGCGATCTCTGGGTCCTCGACGTGAAGCCGGAGGACATCGACGTCGTGATCAACACGCACCTCCACGCCGACCACTGCGGCTGGAACACGCGCGCGAACGCCGAGGGGCAGATCGTCCCCACCTTTCCGAACGCGCGCTACCTGATCCAGCGCGGCGAGTGGGAGGCCGCTACCCACCCGAACGAGCGCACGCGCGCGACGTACCTGCCGGAGAACTTGCTGCCGCTCGAGGCGGCGGGCGTGCTGGAGCTAGTCGGCGGGGAGCAGACCGTCACGCCGGAGATCACGATCGTCTCGACGCAGGGCCACACGGAGGACCACGCGTCGGTCGTGTTGTCGTCCGGCGGCGAGACGGCGATCTACATCGGGGACATGGTCCAGCACCACGTGCAGCTCGAGCGGACGGCCTGGGTCTCGTCGTTCGACCTGCTGCCGCTCGTTTCGATGGAGACGAAGAAGCGCATCGTGGAGCGGGCGATCCGCGAGCGAGCGCTGATCGTGAGCGTGCATTCGCCGTTCCCCGGCCTGGGCCGGATGACGGTGGCCGAAGACGGCAAGAAGCACTGGGAGGCGGAACGTCACGCACCATAGATCGTCCACGCAAAGCGGGAGGAGAGCGCCATGGCAGGAACGATCGAACGCGTCGATCTCAATCTGAGGGCAACCGAAGAGCTAGCGGACGGCTTTCGCGGCGAACTCGTCCGGCCAGCCGACGCCTCCTACGAGGAGCAACGCAAGGTCTGGAACGGATCGATCGACCGATCTCCAGCCGTCATCGCGAGATGCGCCGGCGTTGCCGACGTGATCGCCGCCGTCAAGCTTGGCCGGGCGGCCGGCCTGGACGTGGCCGTTCGCAGCGGCGGCCACAGCTTCCCGGGGCTCTCGGTGTGCAACGGCGGCATGGTTATTGACCTCTCGCTGATGAAGGGCATCCGCGTCGATCCCGAAGCCCGGACGGTCCGCGCCCAAGCGGGCGTGCTTCTGGGAGAGCTGGACCGTGAGACACAGGCCTTTGGCCTGGCAGTCCCGGCCGGTATCGTCACACACACCGGTATTGCCGGCCTCACCCTAGGCGGGGGCATCGGGTGGCTCCAGAGAAAGTACGGACTCACCATCGACCAGTTGCTCTCGGTCGACCTCATTACCGCGGGCGGGGAGTTCGTCAAGGCAAGCGACCGAGAGAACGCGGACCTCTTCTGGGGAATCCGAGGCGGAGGAGGGAACTTCGGCATTATCACCGAGTTCGAGTTCCGGCTGAACCCTGTGGGTCCGATGGTGCTCGCCGGCCCGATTTTCTGGCCCATGGAGCGATCGTCCGAAGTGCTGCGCTTCTACCGAGAGTGGATCAAGCAAGTCCCCGACGAGCTAACTACCATCGTCGTGCACCGGATGGCTCCGTCGCTGCCCGCCGTGCCGCAGGAGCTGCACGGGAAGCCCGTGGTTATCGTCGCGTGCTGTTACACCGGGCCGATCGAAGATGGAGAGAAGGTGGTTCGGCCGATGAAGCAGTTCGGATCGCCGTTGCTCGACCTCTGCGGGCCCAAGCCGTTCGTGGTCCATCAGGCGATGTTTGACCCGTCGGTGCCGCATGGCTGGTGGTACTACTTCCAGTCCTGCGATCTGGGTGAGCTCACCGACGATGTGATCGACATCGTAGCCGAACATTCGTCGCGGATCCCCACTCCGGTTTGTGTCGTCCCGCTCTTTCAGCTTGGCGGGGCGATCTCCCGAGTGGACGATGCCGAGACGGCGTTTAATGGGAGGCAATCCGGGCACACGCTGAACATCAACGGAACCACGGAGACGGCGGACGGGTTCGACGAGGCGCGCGAGTGGGCCCGCACGTTCAGAGCGGCCTTGCAGCCGCATCAGACCGGCGTCTACGTGAACTTCCTCATGGAGGAGGGAGAGGAGCGCGTACAGCGGGCATACGGACCACAGAAGTACGCCCGACTGAAGGCGCTCAAGCGAACGTACGATCCGGACAACTTCTTCCGGCTGAACCAGAATATCCCACCGGAGTAAGGAGACCATGACCAC
>JBIOYF010000351.1:0-2877 GCA_044870035.1 Dehalococcoidia bacterium | reverse complement strand
ATTCTTGCGTGCTGCCGGACTTCCGCGAGGCCGGCGTCATGTCCGCGATCCGCGGCAGCTTCCGCGATCTGCTCGAGACGCAGGGGGACCTGCTGCTCTTCGTCAGCAGTCATCCGGCGTTCGATCGCATCCGGACGAGCGAGGGGGCGCACCCGCTGAGCAATCCAGTGCGGGTGCTCGCGTGCAACCCGCCGTTCTTCGGGGCGGAGCAGCGCGAGGCGACCGCGTGGACGATCGAGTCGCCGGCGCGCTTCGACGAGCGTGTCGACGAGTTCGGGAGCGAGGCCGCGGCCCAGTTCGACGTCATCATCGAGCGCAACAAGGACTGGCTCAACTGGCGCTATGCCGATGTACGCGGCGGCGCGTCTGCCATCAAGACGGCCGAACAGGACGGGCGCCTGCTGGGGTACGCCGTGCTGCGGACCATGGGCGCTGTCGGGCACATCGCGGACCTGCTGGCCCTGCCGGGCCGGAGCGATGTCGCGCGATCGCTGATCGTGGAGGCGCTGCGCCACTTCCAAGGCCGCGGCGTCACCAGCGTTCGGTGCTGGTGCCCGGCGCTGCACCCGTACGGGCCCGCGCTTGCCGGCCTCGGCTTCACGAACAAGAGGAAGACGATGCGACTCGATTGGGTCGCCTTCACCGCCAGGCCCGACCGCGCCGTGCTGCAAGACGAGCGGCTCGCCCTCCATTTCATGGCGGGCGATACGGACCTGGCGTAGCACCGGGGGCGATTCTGCCATAATGGTGAAGAGGTTCAGACAAGGAGCGCTGCCATGACGACGTTCAGCACCATCGGTAAGCCGATCAACCGCGTGGAGGGCACGCACAAGGTCACCGGCCAGTCGGCCTACGCGGCTGACGTGCAGCTGCCCGGCATGCTGCACTGCAAGCTCCTGCGCAGCCCGCACGCGCACGCGCTGATCAAGCGCATCGACGCGACGAAGGCGCTGGCGCTCGAAGGTGTGGAGCGCGTCGTCACGGCCGCCGACCTGCCGCAGCCGGACGCGCGGCGCATGGGCAACCGCGGCAGCATCCTGCTCGCGATCGAGGAGGTCGTCTTCTACGGCGAGCCGGTCGCGGCCGTGCTGGCGGAGGACCTGACAACCGCGGAGGAAGCGCTCGACCTGATCGAGGTGGAGTACGAAGAGCTGCCCCCCGTCCTGGACCCGATCGCGGCGATGCGCGAGGACTCGCCGCTGGCGCGCAAGCCCGTGCAGGAGATCGATCGCTCGGAACAGCGCGGGCACGCGTCGGTGGAGGTCAGCGAACAGGGCTCGGGCCAGGCGAGCAACGTCGCGTCGCAGGCGAAGTTCAGCCGCGGTGACATCGAACAGGGCTTCGCCGAGGCGGACGTCGTTGTCGAGCGTTCGTGGCATAGCGCGATGATGCACCAGGGCTACATCGAGCCGCACGCGACGGTGGCGAGCTTCGACGCGACGAGCGGGGAGCTGACCGTCTGGACGGCGACGCAGGGCCAGTTCTTCGTGCGCGACCAGATCTCGCTGACGCTGCGCATTCCGGAGACGAAAGTGCGCGTGATCGGCATGGAGCTGGGCGGTGGCTTCGGTGGCAAGATCTCGCTCATGCAGCCGCTCGTGGGCGCGCTGTCGCGGCTGGCCGGACGGCCGGTGAAGTTCATCTTCACGCGAGCGGACGACCTGCTCGGCGCGACGCCGTCGCCGCAGTGCTACGTCGAGCTGAAGACGGGAATGAAGAAGGACGGCTCGCTGACGGCGATCCAGGCCAAGGTGGTCTATGACAGCGGCGCCTTTCCGGGCGCGCCCGCGGTCGTCGGCGGCATCCTGATCGGCGGGTACTACAACTTCCCGAACCTGGAGATCGAATCGTACGAGGTGCTCACGAACAAGGTGAGCGTCGGCGCGATCCGCGCGCCGGGCGCGCACAACGTTACCTTCGCGATCGAGGGCCACATGGACATGATGGCGCGCGAGCTCGGCCTCGATCCGCTCGAGACGCGCATGAAAAACGCCGTCGGTAAGGGCGACGAGATGCCGCACAAGGCGCCCTACCCGAGCATCGGGCTGAGGGAATGCCTGGAGGCCGCGCGCGCGAGCAAGTTGTGGCAGTCGCGCGGTGAGAACGGGAGCGCTTCGAACGGCAAGAAGCGCGGCGTCGGCCTGGCGGTGGGCGGCTGGCTGGGTGGCCTGCAGCCGGCGAGCGCCTACGTCGAGCTGAACGGCGACGGCACGATCACCGTCGTCGTCGGCGCGAACGACATCACCGGCACGAACACCTCGTTCGCGCAGATCGCCGCCGAGGAGCTCGGCGTGCCTCTCGAGATGATCAGCGTTGTCACCGGCGACACGAAGACGGCGCCGTTCGCCGGCATGAGCGCGGGCAGCAAGACGCTCTTCACCGTCGGGCGCGCTGTGAAGATGGCCGCGGAGGACGCGCGCAAGCAGCTCTTCTCGATCGCCGCCGAACGGCTGGAGGCCAATCCCGACGACATGGAATCGGCCGAGGGCGCGATCCGGGTGAAGGGCTCGCCCGATAAGGCCGTCCCGCTGCGCCGCCTGGCCGGCATTACGACCGGGTTCGGCGCGCTCTACCCGCCCGTGATCGGCCGCGGCGCGATCACGGCACGTCAGCAGGCGCCGGGCTTCACGGCGCAGGTCGCCGAGGTGGAAGTGGATGAAGAGAGCGGCGAGGTGACTGTGCTGCGCTGGTTCAGCGCGCAGGACGCCGGCCTGGCGATCAACCCGCTCTCGGTGGCCGGACAGATCCAGGGTGGGACGACGCAGGGCATCGGCATCGGCCTCTGGGAGGAGATGATCTACGACGACCAGGGCCGCTTGCGCAACCCGAGCTTCCTGGACTACCGCATGCCGACGGCGATGGACGTGCCCGACATCG
>JBIOYF010000350.1:0-4574 GCA_044870035.1 Dehalococcoidia bacterium | reverse complement strand
GCCCGACGATCTTCGGCAGGTAGTAGCAGCCGCCATCGCCCGGCACCAGCCCGACCTTCACGTAGCCCATCGAGAAGCGCGCCTGCTCCGACGCGATCCGGATGTCGGCCATGCTGCACATGTCCATGCCGGCGCCCACGGCGGCGCCGTTCACCGCGCAGATATACGGTTTGTCCAGCATCGCGACGCCGCGCGGCACGTAGTGCACGCTATCGCGCAGCCAGTTGCGCCGGTCCGCCGCCGAAGGCGGCCCGTCGCCCTGCGCGACGTTCTGCAGGCCCGACTGGCCGCGCAGGTCCGCGCCCGCGCAGAACCCGCGCCCGGCGCCCGTAAGCACGACCGCCCGCACCTCGGCGTCGAGGCGGGCGTCGTCGATCGCCGCCGCCCATTCGCGGATCATCACGTCGGTAAACGCGTTCATCCGCTCGGGCCGGTTCAGCGTGATCGTCGCCACCCCGTTCGACTTCTCGTAGACGATCTGTTCGTAGTCCATGGTTCTCCTCCCAGCGTCGCGATTGTAGCAGCCAGCCGCCCATCCGCCACCCTGAGCCTGTCGAAGGGCGGCCCTAGCTGGGGCGGGGAGCCTGTCCTGAGCGAAGCGAAGGAACCCTCGACCCTCGACCCTATCGTCCCCTTGGCCCTCGGCCCGTGACTCTGTATATTGTGCACGGCTTCACCAACTCCGACCGCTCGGGAGGTGCCCAGTGACCATCGACACGCGCTGGATGGACGTCGACAAGCTCCTCCAGCCCATCCCCAAGAACACCGAGGAGCTGCGCCAGCGGGCCGTCCAGGACATCGCCCAGGCGCGCTTCGAGTTCCCGACGACGGAGCTGGCCTCCTATCGCGCGTTCGTCAACGTCCCCGAGGTCACGCTGCCCGTCACGGCCGCCGACGGCGCGCTGCTCACGCCCGACATCGTCGTCGTCGATACGCCGGGCAACATCCTCAAGATCGTCGCGCAGGTCGAGACGTCGGACCGGCTCACCGAGGAGCGCGCGAAGGACGTGTGGGCGCCGCTCGCCAAGCTACCCGATACGGCGTTCTACCTGTACATCCCCGTCGGCTACGGCGGCGCAGCGAAGAAGCTCTGCAAGACGCTGGGCATTCGCGTCTACGGCTACCGCACCTGGCGCTACGTCCCCCAGGGCATCGAGCTAAACGACATCTCGGAGCCGCCCGACGTCATGATCGCGCTCATGCCGCCCATCGTCCGCAAGATCCTGCGCGGCCAGTAAACGCTCGGCGATGTTCTTTCCATATACCGTCATTTCAAGACTTCTGGAGCATCTTCCGTAGTTAGTGCTAAATGGTAAGCCTGGCCCGGAAGGGCCAGGGGCCATATGATATGAGCAGAGGACTTACGAGTGGCCTATTGGGCCGCCCTGCCCAGTCGATAACCATCGACAGACTCCTTTCATCGAGCGGCGAGGGTGGCCCTAGGAAGCATTGAGGCCCTCGCCGCTCACTCGTTCCTAGCACTACGGTCGGTGTACCGTGCGCTCCAAATCGGCCGCCTCTCGACCGTTGTTGGCTTGTCGTGTTTGTTCGTATCGATGCATCTGATCCACAAGCGTAATCACAAACTCGCGATCAGCCGCTGATAGCTGAATGAGACTCACGTTGAGAACCAGCTTGACGTAGCCGCCCTTCTCAAAGGTGATCGTCTCTACGTCTTCCTTCGGATGAACCTCGCTTCCTTTCTTGCCTCCGCCCGTCGGCACCCGCGGTGCCATGACGCGGTTCCTTGCCTTAGCTGTTCTAGTTCCGGCCTTTCTTCCTCGCTTGCGCTTGGCAATCGAGTCCGGCACAGCGATACCAGCGAACTCAGCGGCCTTAGCCAGAAATGTTGACGCCTTGGCGTGCGTACTGTCTGTCGCACCGAGAGCCTTTAGAGTCTCGGTAAGTTGCTTCGGCGTGGCGCCGGGTAGCCCTTTGACTAAATCGATACCATAGGCGTCGGCCAAAAGTTGGGCCATCAGCTCCCTCCGTTCGGCCATATCGGCCCCCGATAGCGCCCGAAGCTGCTCAGTCGGGCGATATTCGTCATCCACGAGTTTCAGGAACCTCAACCCGCCCATTAGCTGGCTTCCGGTCCCACCTCCGAATTTGGGGGCCCAGAGCGAGCGGTCTAGTTGGCTCGGCATGGTGGGCATGCCCTTTAGCCACTCCAAGAGGGTGTTGAACGTGGCGTAGCTCACGTACATCGGGATCGGGGTCTCGGTCTTTTCCTTCGTCATCATTCGGCCACTCCCTTCTGATCATGCTATTAGCACGATAGTCTGATGAAACATTACCACCATCTGATGAAGAATACAAGCCCGCCGGACAGCTTTCGACCCGGTTTCCTGCATTGGTCGACTGCCTCGCACCCGACCGCGCGGCGGCCCCGGCGCCGCTATAATCGGGCATCCCCTCTACAAGTGGCATTTCCCAAAAGGAGGAGCAGTGGATGAACACTCGAATACTGGCAATGAGTCTTGTGACCTTGGTGGTGGTTGGTGCGTCGATCGTTGGCACCTGGCGGTTCGCGTCAGCGACTGGCCCAGACGTGAACAACGACGGCCAGGTACGTATAGATGACATCGTGCAGGTCGTCCAGCACTACTACCAGTACGTGCCGACGCCTACGCCCGCGTCTCCGCAAGTAGACGAGATCACTATTGTTACGGCTAGCGGCCTCGGGTTAGCAGGCTCATCCGGTTACTTGACAACGCCCTCGTGGCATCTAAACCTGGACGGAGACGATTTCCGGCCGGGAACACTCTTCCACCTGGATGCCCAGCTTCACATTGTGAGCGGTTCGTTCTGTGTACGCATGATCGACGTCAGTACCGAGACTGCCATACCGGAAAGCGAGGTCTGCTCGTCGTCCCCTGACCACACGTTCCCTCTCCTGTCTTCGGACGACTTCTCCTTAACCGGAGGGCCGCATGAATATGCGTACCAGTCGATGGGCGTTGGCACGGCCTACTTGGATGCACTGCGTTTGTATGCCGTCTGGCGGCCATAAGAATGGCAAGATAGTCAGCAGGATCCCCGGGATTGCTAGTTTGCCAGCGCTCTTTCTATCTCCTCCCGCCGCTCCGGGTACTTCGTCGCGAACGCTTCCACGAGGCCGAAGCAGCCGCTGATCATCATGTCGCCGTGCGGCGTCGCGAAGTACGGCTGCAAGCGACTGCCTCGCAGCCGGCCTCGCTGCGGCCCCGTCACCGCGACGAGCGGCCGACCGTCGTGAGAATCCCCCCTCGCCCGCTCGCGGGAGAGGGGGTTAGGGGGTGAGGGTCGTTCTGCGTAGAACACCCCGTGTCCCTTGCTGCCGAAGACCTCCTCGTGCGCCAGCGTGCCCGTCAGCAGCCGCTCCGTGAAGTCCTCGATCTGCTCCGTCGCCATCTCGCCCGTGTGGTGCTCGTACAGGCTGACGATGCGCGTACCGCGCAGGTGGAAGGCCAGCGCGTGCATGTTCCCCAGGTTCAACACCAGCTGCTCGTCCTCCGCTGCGACGCGCTCGTCCTGGAGCGCGCCCAGCGCCGCCGCCGCACCCGTATCGAGGAACGCCGTTGGCGCCTCGCCGCGTACGCTATCGACCAGCGTCCGGGCGCGCGTCAGGTAATCCGGCAGCTCGTCCGGCAGGTAGGCGAACGCGCGCAGGTCGTTCTCGCGTTCGACGACGCGGCGCAGGTGATCGAAACGGAAGAGCCGGTCCGAGTAGTCGGGCGGCGAGTTCCCGTGATCGAGGCAGCCCAGCGCCAGCCCGTCGAACGCGCCCGGCACGTCGAACGCGGCCAGGGCCGTCCGGATCGCGGCGAGGTCAAGATCGCGCAGCTCGATGCGCTCGACGCCGCGCAGCGCGGCCGCCTCGTCGTCGCTCACGATGCGCACGCCCATCGCCTCGACGCGCGTCAGGTCGTCGTCGAACGTGCGCGCGGCGTTTGGTGTCGCGTAAGCGGCGTGTCTTGCGCGCAGATGGTCCTCGAGCGCCCAGTGGCACGGCCCGCCGCCCTGGATCGAGCCGGTGAGCAGCACCGCCCGGCCGGCCTCCGTCGCGCGCCGGATCCGCCCCGCTGCGATCGACGTCGCGCTGGGCATGACCAGCTTGACCGAGTTCTCGACCGGCCCGGACGAATCGAAGAGCAGGATGTCCTGCGTCCCGGTGCCCACGTCCACCGCGAGGATGCGCATCGCAAGGGAATTGTACAGCGGCCTTGTGTCACCTTGAGCCCTTCGGCTTCGCTCAGGATAAACTCCGCGAAGGCAACTTCAGAACTCAGCGCAGAGGCGCTGGGTACCGGCGGCCTTCAGGCCGTCAGTGGCTTCATCGCTTTGGGGTAGGGGGCGGGCCGCCCGCCGGACTGGGTGCAGCCAGGCCGAAGCCTGGTGAGTCGACGGGGTTGCCGGCGGACGGCCCGGCGAGACGCGCGACGGGAAGGGAATCGAGCGTCCCGCGTCAACGGAAGGGAGGGGGACGACAGGCTACGAACGACGCTCTCGCAGGTCGCCCGAGTACCACTGGTGCAGGAGGTAGGTAGTCGAAAGAGCCAGCACGAGAACCAGGGCGACCGCAAAAGCCATCG
>JBIOYF010000349.1:0-5632 GCA_044870035.1 Dehalococcoidia bacterium | reverse complement strand
GACGATACCCGTGTCGTTCTGCACGTTGATGTTCAGCAGTACGCGGTCGTAGGGGTCGGGCTGGGCGAAGAAGCTGCCCCAGACCGTCGCGAAGAGGTTGCCGCGGTACTGCGCCGGGAACTGGCCGGCGGTGTACGCCGTGACGCCGGTCGCTGCCGTGTGCAGCCCGAGGTCTGCGACGGGCGGCGTGCCGTCGGTTGAGGCATCGCAGCCGTCGGCCGCGTACGGCCAGCCGTAGTCGCCGCCGCCCACGATCAAGTTAAGCTCATCGTTCGTCGCGCAGGGCGCATCGGAGCCGTTGTCGGTCGCCCACAAACGGCCCTGCGCGTCGAACGCGATGTCGTACGGGTTGCGCAGGCCGGGCGCGTAGACGCGCAGGTCGGTGCCGTCCAGGCTGGTCTGCAGGATTGATGCCGAACGTGGGTCTTCCTCCGTACAATCGTCGCAGGTGGATCCGTTCGTGATGTAGAGCTTGCCGTCCGGCCCGATGGCCAGGCCGTTGTTCTGGTGGCGGCCGTTCGGCAGGCCCGTAATGATCGCCTGGCTCTCATCACCGGCGCCGTCGCCGTTCGTATCGCGGACGGTGGTGACCTCCCCGCGGCTCGATACGTATAGCGTCCCATCCCGCCCGACCATGATGCCTGTAACGTCGCCGCTGAAGGCGGATGTAAAGCTGCCGCTCTGCTCGAAGACGCCGTCGCCGTCGGCATCGACGAGCCGGTATACGGTACCACCGCGCTCCGAGACGAAGATCGAGCCGTCGGGCCCCGGCGCGACGGACGTTGCGCGCACGAAGCCTGTCGCGATCGGATACGCCGCGAAGCCCGCGGGCAGAGTGATCGCCGTCGCCGGCTCGACGTTCGGGATGCGAACCTCTGTCGTCGCGCCTGGCGCCGGCGTCGACGCCTCGGTGGGCGCCTGCGTCACGCCTGTGGTCGCCGTCGGTTCGTTCGAGCCGCCGTCGCCCCCGCAGGCGGCGGCGAGCAGGGCCGCGATCAGCACACCAACGCAGAGCGACCGGGCTGCCTTCATGACGTGTTCCATGCTACGCGTTCGTCGCTGCACCGTCCACTTGACACGATAGCGACCCACGCGCTATAAGCGGGCCGTCGCTTGGGGAGCGCTAGCTGGGGCGCCGATCGCCTCGAATGCGCATGAAACGCGTCGCTCCTCTTGCCGCTACCCTCATCCTGCTCGCGCTCGTGGGTCCTCGCGCAGCTACCGCAACGGACGCTATGCCGTGCCCGGACCTGAACGGAGATGGCGTGGTGAGCGTCGCCGATCTCGCCATCGAGGGGTCCTATCTTGGCCAGACCGTCCCGCCGGCGCCGGCGCAGGCCGACATGGACGGCGACCTTGACGTCGATAACGATGACGTCGCGTTCTTCTCTCCGCCACTGGTGCCACAGCCCCAGTGGATCGCCTCGTGCCAGGACAAACCGATCGGCCCGGCCGGCGCCGTCGGCGGCGTGACGCAGCTCGCTGCCGCTGCCGTGCCGGACGAAGACAGCGCGAACGTAAGCTGGTGGCTCGCCGCGAGCGCTGTTGCAGGCTTAGCCGTTCTCGCTGCGGCGCGGCTGGTCTTCAGGGACCGCCGCCTCTAAGACGCCCGCCTCCTGCGCAGCACCGACCTTGGCGCGGCCCGTCGCTTCGCCGTCCTAGCGTGCCGCCCAGTAGCCGAGCGGAAAGAACAGGACGAATGCTCCCGAACCCGCGATGCCAATGTTCCTCAGCAGCCCCGCGCGCTCGCTGTCGACGAAGCAGTCGACGTCCTTGTAGCCACCACCGTAACACTCCGCGTCCACGTACATGCCGTAGCCGACCGCAAACGCAACGCCCGTCGCCACGGCGAGGCCGGTGCCCAGACCAACGAGCACTCTCCGGTATGCTCCGGCCGGGAGGAATGCGGCGCACACGAGCAGCCCGGCAATCGCCAAGGCTGCGGGGAATGCGAGGAGATGGTCCGCGTCGCCCCCGCTGTCGGGATCGGTAGCGGAGAACATCATGATTAGAGACCCCAGGCTGAGCAGGATCAGCGCCGGACCGGCGATGCGCGTCATTGCGGCGACTACCCGCCGCCGGCCATCACCTGGACGCACGTCCGAGTCGTTCATGGCTAGCCTCGTTCCCGCCGCCACCTAAGCACCGGCTTGCGCGCGGCCGTCGCTTCGTCGAGGCGGCGGACGGGCGTGTCGTGCGGGGCTGCGCGCGCCAGCTCCGGCGACGCGTCCGCCTCGCGCGCGATGGCGAGCAGCGCCTCGCAGAAGGCGTCCAGCGTCTCCTTGGTCTCCGATTCCGTCGGCTCGATCATGAGCGCTTCGTCCACGATCAGAGGGAAGTACACCGTCGGCGGGTGGAAGCCGTAGTCGATCAGCCGCTTCGCGATGTCGAGCGTGCGCACGCCTTTCGCCTTCTGGCGCGAACCGGAGAGGACGCACTCGTGCATGCAGCGCCGGTCGTAGGCGAGCCGGTAGGCGCCGCGCAGGCGCGCCTGGACGTAGTTCGCGTTGAGCACGGCGGCTTCACTGATCGCGCGCAGGCCGTCCGCGCCGAGCGACAAGATGTACGTGTAAGCGCGCACGAGCACGCCGAAGTTACCGTGGAACGCGCCGAGCCGGCCGATGCTGCGCTCCGGCGCGGCGAGCGCGTAGCCGCCTTCGTTTCGCTGCACGTGCGGCGTGGGCAGGAACGGCGCGAGCCGCGACGTCACGGCGATCGGCCCGGCGCCCGGTCCACCGCCGCCGTGCGGCGTGCTGAACGTCTTGTGCAGATTGAGATGAAACACGTCGAACCCAAGGTCGCCGGGCTTCACGCGGCCGAGCATCGCGTTCATGTTCGCGCCGTCGCCGTAGAGGAGCGCGCCATGCGAATGGAGCAGCTCCGCGATGCGGCCGATGCGCGGCTCGAACAGGCCGAGCGTGCTTGGCAGCGTCAGCATCAGTGCCGCGACGCCGTCGCCGTCGCGATCGAGCGCGCGTTCCAGCGCCTCCATATCCAGGTTGCCGTCCTTGCCGGACGGGATGCTCTCGACAACGAAGCCGGCCATCGCTGCGGTCGCCGAGTTCGTGCCGTGCGCGGAGTCCGGTACCAGGACGCGCCGTCGATGGCCGCCGTTCGCACGGTGGTACGCGCTCGCGATCAGGATGCCGGCCAGCTCGCCGTGCGCGCCCGCCGCCGGCACGAGCGAGACGTCGTCCAGGCCGCTGATCTCGGCGAGCATGCGCTGCAGCTCGAAGAGGAGCGCGAGCGCGCCCTGCGCCGTCTCGGGCGGCTGCATCGGGTGGAGCTGCGCGAGGCCGGGCAGGCGCGCGACATCCTCGTTGATGCGCGGGTTGTACTTCATCGAGCAGCTGCCCAGCGGGTAGAACCCCGTATCGATGCTGTAGTTCTTCTGCGACAGCCGCGTGAAGTAGCGCACGACGTCGAGCTGCGACAGCTCCGGCAGCGTCAGCTCGTCGCGCAGCAGCGACGCGTCCGGCAGCGCGGCCTCCGGCACGTCGAGCGGCGGCAGCAGCGCGCCCACGCGCCCCGGGCGCGACAGATCGAAGGAGAGGATCGATCCAGGATCACTACGCATATGTCATTCCGAGCGAAGCGAGGAATCTGACCCCTCGCGAGGGACTCCGCCCTCTTCTTGTAGCCGGGGCTTTCCAGCCTCGGCTTTCTCCCAATGCCGTGCCATGCTGAGCGCAGCGCAGCATCTGGCCCGAAAAGACGAACGCCTGTCGTGCAGGGGACAGACCCTTCGCGGGGCCTGTCCTGGAGCGAAGCGAAGGGCTCAGCATGACACAATGTGCCGTCATGCGGTCGCTCCCAGCGCCTCTACCAGCGCATCGATCTCTTCGCGCGTGTGCAGCTCGCTGAAGCAGAGCAGCAGTCCGCGGTCGATGCGGTCCGACATGTCGTATCCGCCGATCATGCCGCGTTCGAGCAGCCGCAGGTTTACCTCCGTCGGCGCGACCGGACAGCGCACGACGAACTCCTGGAACAATACCGCGGGCCCTGAGCCTGTCGAAGGGTCGACTACCTTGTACCCCGGCAGCTTGCCGATCCGCTCCGCCGCGTAGTGCGACTTGTGGTAGCAGAGCTCCGCCATCCGGCGCAGGCCCTGCTTGCCCAGCGTGCAGAGCGCCACGGTGAACGCCAGCCCTACCAGCTGCGTGCTCGTGCAGATGTTGGACGTGGCGCGTTCGCGGCGGATATGCTGCTCGCGCGTCTGCAGCGTCAGCACGTAGCCGGTACGCCCGTCGACGTCGTTCGTGCGGCCAACGATGCGCCCCGGCATGTGGCGCACGAAGCGCTCTCGACACGCGAACAGCCCGACGTACGGCCCGCCGTAGCTGAGCGGCACGCCGAGCGGCTGGCCGTCGCCGACCACGATGTCGGCGCCGTAGTCCGCCGGAGGGCGGAACAGGCCGAGGCTGACCGGGTCGGCGGAGACGACGAAGAGCGCGCCGGCGTCGTGCGCCTGCGCGCCCAGCGTCGACAGCTCTTCCATGCATCCGAAGAAGTCCGGCTGCTGCACGGCGACGCAGGCGTCGTCGCGGTCAAGCGTGACCGCGTCCGGCGCGACGACGTCGATTTCGTGCGCGCGGCCATGCGCGTACGTGCGGATCACGTCGATCGTGTGCGGGTGCACCGTGTCGAGCACGACGATTCGGTCGCGTCCCGTGACCGAGCACGCCATCAGGCACGCCTCGGCCAGCGCGCTCGCGCCGTCGTACATGCCGGCGTTCGCGACGTCCATGCCGGTCAGCTCGCAGACGAGCGATTGGAACTCGAACGCGGCCTGCAGCGTCCCCTGGCTGATCTCGGGCTGGTAGGGCGTGTACGATGTCAGGAACTCGCCGCGGCGGATGACGTGGTCGACGACGCTTGGCACGAAGTGGCGATACGCGCCTGCGCCGAGAAACGACGGCAGTTCGCCCGCCGACTTGTTCTGCGCCGCCAGCGCGCCGATCTCGCGCAGCAGCTCCGGCTCCGACATCGCCGGCGGCAGGTCGAGCGCCGGGTCGCGGTGCTCGGCGGGGATCTCGGCGAACAGCTCGTCGACGGACGCCGCGCCGATCGTCGCCAGCATCGCGCGCCGGTCTTCGTCGGTGAGTGGGATGTAGGGGTGGCTCATGCTGGATGCTGGAAACTGGAGGCTGGATGCTGGAACGTTGATGCTCGCGGTGCCTGCTGGAGATAGGGGCGTCACTATCGCGGTGAGGTTTCTCCTCTAGCTTCTAGCCTCCAGCTTCTAGGATCCCGCATCCCGCTTCCCGCTTGTCGCATCCAGCTCAGTCCGTCTCCTCCTCCATCGTCTTCGTCACGAACTCGTCGTAAGCGGGGGCGTCCATCAGCTCGTCGACTTCGCCGGCGTCCGACAGGCGCACCTTGATCAGCCAGCCGCGGCCGTAGGGCTCGTTGTTCACCAGCTCCGGCGAATCGACGGCCTCCTTGTTCACCTCGAGCACCTCGCCGCTGACGGGCGAGTACAGCTCCGAGACGGCCTTCACCGATTCGATCTCACCCATCTTGCCCAGCTTCGTCACACCGGCGCCCGCCGACGGCAGGTCGAGATAGACGATGTCGCCGAGCATGTCCTGCGCGTAGTCGCTGATGCCAACGACGCCCGTCTCGCCCTCGA
>JBIOYF010000348.1:0-6837 GCA_044870035.1 Dehalococcoidia bacterium | reverse complement strand
CGGCGCGAACGATCACGTCGCCGGACTGGATGCCGCCGTCGGCGGCGGCCGTGCCGTCGTGGACTTCGGTGACCTGCACGCCGTGGTCGCTCTTGAGCTGGTGGGCGAGAACGAGCTGTCGGTCGATCTTGATGGCTTGACCCGATACGCCGAGGTAGGAGCGACGCACGCGGCCGTCCCGGAGAAGCGCGGAGATGACGAACTGCGCCGTATTCACCGGAATCGCGAAGCAGATGCCCTGCGATCCCATGATAATTGCCGTGTTGATGCCAACGACCCGCCCGCGCGAGTCGACGAGAGGCCCACCCGAATTGCCCGGGTTGAGCGCCGCATCGGTCTGGATCACGTTCTCGATCAGGCGGCCGGTATCCGCGCGGAGCGTGCGGCCGAGCGCGCTGATGACGCCCGCGGTGACCGTCGCCTGGAAGCCAAGCGGGTTGCCAACGGCCAGCACAAGCTGTCCGACGCGCAGGCTGCTCGAGTCGCCGAGCTCCGCTGCTGGGAGTCCGTGTTCGTTGAGCTGAAGGAGGGCAAGGTCGCTATGAACGTCGGTCCCGATAACCCGGGCCGAGTACGGGGAGCCGTCTTGGGACCGCGCTTCGATTTTCTGCGCCTTGCGGACGACGTGGCTGTTGGTCAGTACGTAGCCGTCCGGTGCTACGATAACGCCGCTGCCAGCGCCGCCCACTTCGGGGACGCCGCGACGGCGGAGCCGTTCAGGCGCCGCTCTGCTGACGCCGACGCTGACGACGGCGGAACTGATGCGCTCGGCGGCGTCTACAACGGCGCGCGAGTAAGCGTCGAGCGCCTCGCTGTCATCGACCGATTGCGGAACAGCCTCGACACGTGCGTCGAGGCCGCCCGCTAATGAAATTACCGTTGCCAAGTTAGGTTGTCCCTCAGGCCGCTCGCTCGGCGAGCTCTCGCTCCGCCGGGCGGCGCTCCTCGCCCGGCCCGTACATCTGCTCGTACTGCCTGTCGATCAGCCGGTCGATGCCCTCGGCGCGGCCCGCCCGCTCGATGCGCCGTTGGTCCCACAAGCGTTCCAGCTCCTGGTCGATCACGCTGACGCGCACCAGAACGTTCTGGTCGCCCCTATGGCCATTCGTCGCCTCACGGAACAACCTCGCCCGCTCGGCGGCCAGCTGGTTGATCCGTTCGATGGTCTTCATGTCCCTCGGTCCCCGGTCCTTTCTTGCTAAACGGTTAGCCTCTTACCAAATATTAGGGCATCTCCTAACTCTTGTCAAGTCCCTAATATTACGTTAGTATGACACTAGAGTGACGAATCAATTCAGCGGCGACGAAATGTGCCCCCGCTACCAGCGGGCGGTTGAGGTTCTGGGCAAGCGCTGGACGGCCCTCATCGTCCGGACGCTCCTCCCCCGCCCAAGGCGCTTCAGTGACATCACAGCTATCGTGGCCGGCCTGAGCGACCGGCTCCTCTCGGAACGGCTGAAGGAGCTGGAGTCATGCGCCATCGTCGAACGACGGGTCTACCCAGACACTCCGGTGCGCATCGAGTACATCCTCACCGACAAGGGCCGCGAGCTGGAGCGGGTTGTCGAAGCGATCCAGCACTGGGCCGACTGCTGGGAGCCAGCCGAAGCCGCTCCGGCAGAAGCGACGACGATAGCTACCTAGAGGATGGCGCTCTGACGCGGCGCGCAGCCTACCCGCACTTTGTGTAGCCGCAGGAGCGGCAGACGAGACAGCCTTCAGCGAAGATGAGCTCGCTCCCGCACTCCGGGCAGGCGAGGCCGGTCTGGGTGTCTTTCCTCTTTCGAGAGGAGCGCTTTGCGTTCGTGGGTCGCGGGTCGGGGGTCGAGGGTCGACCGACGAACTTCGCTTCGAGCCAGCGGAAGATGTAGTCCACGATCGAGCT
Organism: Dehalococcoidia bacterium; assembly: GCA_044870035.1. Taxonomy (GTDB): domain Bacteria; phylum Chloroflexota; class Dehalococcoidia; order DSTF01; family RBG-16-68-14; genus JBBDXS01. The sequence continues at coordinate 4,952 of JBIOYF010000348.1, read as the reverse complement.
GGCCTTCGGCAGCTCGGGGTTGCCCGTGAAGCCGGCCGGCTCGAAGTGGACGCCGCGGAATTTGCGCACCAGGTCCTCCAGCGGCACGCCGTACTGCAGCGCCAGCGACGTCAGCACCGCGACGGAGTCCATCAGCCCGCGGATCGTCGAGCCTTCCTTCGAGATCGTGATGAACACCTCGCCCGGCCGGCCGTCGTCGAACAGGCCGACGGTGACGTAGCCCTCCTGATCGCCGACGCGGAACTTGTGCGTGACCGAACGCCGTTCGTCCGGCAATCGAGTCCGCGCCGGCAGCTCGTGCGGGAGGAAGCCGCTCAGCCCGAGCGCCTGCTCGGCGGCGAGCGCCTCGGCCTGCTCCGGCCCGCGGACGCTGGCGTGCGAGAGCACCTGGAGTGGCCGCGACTGGTCGCGGTAGATGGTGATGCCCTTGCAGCCCTCTCGATAGGCCAGCAGGTACGCCCGCTCGACGTCCTCGACCGTGGCGGACGCGCGGAAGTTGATCGTCTTACTTACCGCGTTATCGGTGTGGCGCTGAAACGCAGCCTGCATCCGCACGTGCCACTCCGGCTCGATGTCGTGCGACGTGACGAAGACACGCTGCACCCACTCCGGGACGCCGTCTCGATCGCGGATCGAGCCGCCGACGGCCAGCTCCTCCATCAGCCCGGCCGAGTAGAAGCCTTCCGCCTTCGCCACCGACTCGAACGCCTTGTTCACCTCCGGCAGCTGGGTGACGGCGTCAGGATCCTTCGGGTCGAGGTGGTGCTGGCGCATGAAGGCCAGCGCGAAGAGGGGCTCGATGCCGCCCGAGCAGCTCGCGATGATGCTCAGCGTGCCCGTGGGGGCCACCGTCGTCCGCGTCGCGTTGCGAAGGCGACGTTTGCGCCTCCCTTTCGAGTAGAGGCTGCCCTGCCAGGCCGGGAAGACACCTCGCTCGCGCGCCAGCTCCTCCGAGGCGCGGTCGGCGTGCTCCTGGATGAACGCCATCATGCGTCCGGCCAGGGCGACGGCCTGGTCCGAGTCATACGGAATACGCAGCGCGATCAGCAGGTCCGCCCAGCCCATTACCCCCAGCCCGATCTTGCGGGTGCGCTTCGTCGCCTCCTCGATCTCGGAGATGGGGTAGGCGTTCTGGTCGATCACGTCGTCCAGGAAGCGCGCGCAGTCCGGGATCGCGGCGGCCAGCGCGTCCCAGTCGACCTTCGCCGCGGCCGTGTTGGGCGTCGCGCCGTCCCTCCGCGTCTTGGCCCTTGGCCCCTGGCCCTTGGCCCTTCGGACGAACTTGGCGAGGTTGAGCGAACCCAGGTTGCACGACTCGTACGGCAGCAGCGGTTGCTCGCCACAAGGATTCGTCGCCTCGATCGGGCCGAGCTGCGGCGTGGGGTTGTCGCGGTTGATCCTGTCGAGGAACACGAGGCCGGGGTCGCCGTTCTTCCACGCGTTCTCGACGATCCGGCGGAACGTCTCGCGCGCGTCGCGTGTGCCGGCGGCCTTGCCGGTCCGCGGGTTCACCAGCGTATACGTGCCGCCCTTCTCCACAGCCCGCATGAACGGACTATCGACGGCAACGGAGCAGTTGAAGTTCTGCAGCGTCACCATGTCTGACTTCACGTCGATGAACTGCTGGATGTCCGGGTGATTGACCGAGAGGATCGCCATGTTCGCCCCGCGCCGGGTGCCCCCCTGCTTGATCGCTTCGGTCGCCGCGTCGAACACGCGCATAAACGAAACGGGCCCGGACGCGACGCCGCCCGTCGCCATGACGCGATCGCCCTCCGGGCGGAGCCGGCTAAAGGCGAAGCCCGTGCCGCCGCCCGACTTGTGGATCAGCGCCGTATCCTTGATCGCGTCGAAGATCCCCTCCATCGAGTCGGCCACGGGGAGCACGAAGCAGGCCGAGAGCTGCTGGAGCGGCCGGCCAGCGTTGCCCAACGTGGGCGAGTTGGGGAGGAAGCGCAGCGAGGCCATCAGGTCGTAGTAGCGGCGCTCGACGCCGGCGATCTGCGCCTTCGAGGGGCCGTAGCGCTCTTCGGCCAGCGCGACGTTGTTTGCGACCCGCCGGAAGAGCTGCTCAGGCGTCTCGACGACGCGGCCGGCGCGGTCCTTGGCCAGATAGCGGCGCTCAAGCACTGTGCGGGCGTTCGACGAAAGCTCTACGCGGGCCGGGCGGCGGCTGTTGGTTCGAGCTGGGATGCGTGCGCGGGCGATGACGCTACTCCTCATCAGGCCGAGGCTGGAAAGCCTCGGCTACGATTAGAGAATCGGCTTCAGTGTATCACGATCTGAGGAGGATTAGAACATACGTCCGTCCGACCTGAGCGAGGTCGACGGCTTTCGCAGTGAAGTCCGGGTGCAATCTTGGGGGAGACGACGAGGCGTCCCGAGGATTGGGACGCCCCTCGTGGCAGGCCGCCGTTCGTGCTGGTGGCGGGGTGGTGGTTTTGGCGGCCTATCGCCCTGTTTTACGATGCTCGCCGCGGCCCGCCGAAGCTGGACTGCGGAGCATCCATGCTCCCACCGGTCCCCAACCCCGGCGGGCCACCCTGATACTACGTCCTTCCTGTGGGTTTGTGCGCAACCCTTACGTCAATGTCGCGTGAAGATTCACGAACACCGCATAACGCTTACGCACTCCCCCCACAGCGGGACCCGGCTTTCGCAGGGCCCCGGTTGGGGAGGGTGTTCCGTAACTCGCCCTAACGGCGAGCTGCGGTCTTCCGGCGGCGAGCCGGGCTCTTGCGAGCCGTCTTGCGAGCCGGAGCCTTCTTGGCAGTCTTGCGGGCCGTGCTCTTCCGAGCTGTGCTCTTGCGAGCTGTGCTCTTCCGGGCCGTGCTCCGAGAGGCCGCCCTCTTCCGTGCTGGCATGCTACCTACCTCCTTTGTCCATGCCTGCCTTCTTCTGCTCCACCCCGAGGGTTTGGCCCCCGAGGATGTAGCCAGTCAGGGCCCGGACGTCCCTGTCCGGGCGGTCTAGGCGACTTCGCAGCGTTGCTTCATGCATGCTGGGTCGCATCCCTACGAGCAGCCGCTCGTGCTACCGCAGTTTCCGCACCGGTAGCAGGTGCCGCTGCGCATCATGATCCAGCCGCAGCTCGCGCAAGCTGGGGCGTCGGCCTGGCCGTTCAGCCTGGCGACGCCCGCCTGCACCACTTCGGCGGGACTCTCGGTATGGCCGTTATGCCCGTTCGAGCCGGTCCCGTTGCCGTCCAGCCGCTCGATTATCCGCTGCTTGACCTCCGGGGTCAGGATGCCCAGCTCCTCCACCTCGTCGACTGGGAGGAACTTGGAGGCCAGCCAGCGGAACAGGTAGTCGATGGCCGACTGGGCGAACGGGATCTCCGGATTCGAGGTCATCCCGGAGGGCTCGAACCGCATATGGCTGAAGTTCCGGACCAGGTCCCCCAGAGGCACTCCATACTGGAGGGCATAGGAGATGGCCCTCCCGAAGGACTCCATCAGCCCGTAGATCGTGCTCCCCTGCTTGGCCATGCTGATGAAGACCTCGCCTGGGGAGCCGTCCTCGTAGAGGCCCACAGTGATATAGCCGGTGTGGCCCTCGATCTTGAACTTGTGGGTGATCGACGTGCGCGTGTCCGGCAGGGGGCGGCGCTGCGCCTGGCCCTCGCTGCGCTCGTTGGTATCTTTCGACCCGGTCGACAGCGGCTGCACCTTCTTCGAGCCGTCGCGGTAGATCGCGATCGCCTTCACGCCGTTACGCCACGCTTCGATGTACGCGTTCATGATCTCGTCGACTTCCGCCTCTTGCGGAAGATTAACCGTCTTCGAGATCGCGCCGGAAACAAACGGCTGCACCGCGCCCATCATGTTGATGTGACCCATGTGATGGATGCTGCGCTCTCCGTTTTCCGCGCGGAACGCGCAGTCGAAAACCGGCAAGTGCTCAGCCCTTAAACTCATTACGCCTTCAATCGTACCGTTTTTATCGATATAGTCAACTACTTCTGCAACTTTTTTCTCGTCATAACCCAATCTGCGCAATGCGATTGGTACTGTATTGTTGACTATTTTCATTAAACCGCCGCCAACAAGCTTCTTATATTTGACTAACGCGATGTCCGGCTCGATGCCGGTCGTGTCGCAGTCCATCATGAACGCGATCGTTCCCGTCGGCGCGATCACCGTCGTCTGCGCGTTGCGGTAGCCATGCGCTTGTCCAAGATCGAGCGCGTCGTCCCACGCGTTACGTGCCGCCGACAACAGCTCGTGCAAGTTGCTCGGCAGCGCTTCGATCTGCGACGTATCGATTTCGTACGCCGCGTCGCGGTGCTGTCCGATCACGCGCAACATCGGCTCGCGGTTCAGGTCGTACGCCTCGAAGGGCCCGGTCCGGTCCGCGATGGCCGCCGAGGTGGCGTAGGCGTGGCCGGTCATCAGGGCGCTGATGCCCGCCGCGTAGGCCCGGCCGGCCTCCGAGTCGTAGGGCACCCCCAGGGCCATCAGAAGGGCCCCCAGGTTCGCGTAGCCCAGCCCCAGCTGGCGCATGGCCCGAGCGTTCCGGGCGATCTTGTCCGTGGGGTAGCTGGAGAACCCGACGATGATCTCCTGGGCCCAGATCATCGTCGCGACGGCGTGCCGGAACGACTCGACGTCGAAGTTGCCCTGCTCGTCGAGGAACTTCAGCACGTTGATCGACGCGAGGTTGCACGCTGAGTCGTCGACGTGCATGTACTCCGAACACGGGTTCGATGCGTTGATGCGGCCGCTGTTCGCGCACGTGTGCCAGTTGTTGATCGTCGTGTCGAACTGCATGCCGGGGTCGCCGCACTCCCACGTGGCCTGCGCGATGCGACGCAGCAGCTCGCGCGCCTTCACCGTCTCGATCACGTCACCGCCCTGGATCGCGCGCAGCTCCCAGTCGCGGTCCTCGATCACGGCCTGCATGAACTCGTCCGTCGCGCGCACCGAGTTGTTCGCGTTCTGGAACTGGATCGA
>JBIOYF010000347.1:0-2660 GCA_044870035.1 Dehalococcoidia bacterium | reverse complement strand
GGATCATCTGGATGGCCCCGGCCCTGCGCGTCGGCACCGACAAGCTGCGCTTCGTCTCGCAGGACATCGGCGGCGGCTTCGGCAACAAGATCTGCCTCCATCCGCAGTTCACGGCCTGCTGCCTGCTGGCGCGGAAGCTGAACCGGCCCGTGCAGTGGACGGAGTGGCGCACCGACCAGCACATGGCGAACGCGCACGGGAACGAGCGGACGTTCCGCGATATCGAGGTGCCCGTGAAGGCGGACGGGACGATGCTCGGCTTCAAGGTGCGCGCGATCGACGATTGCGGCGCCTTCCCGCGCTACGAGCCGCTCGGCTGCATCATCTGGGCGCAGGTGACGCCGGGGATGTATCGCTGGCGCAACATCCGCGTCGACTTCACGCAGGCGGTGACGAACAAGTCGCCGGTCAGCCCGAACCGCGGCTACTCGCGCATGCAGCACCTCTGGTTCACCGAGCGGCTGATGGACATCGTCGCGCACGAGCTCGACCTCGATCCGGTCGAGGTGCGGAAGCGCAACTACGTCAAGGCCGAGGAGATGCCCTACGAGACGCCGAACGGCTGCGTCTACGACTCGGGCGACTACGCGCGCTGCCTGGACATGGCGCTCGAGCTGGTCGGGTACGCGGGGGTCGAGAAGCGGCGCGCCGACGCGGAGTCGCGCGGGAAGCTGCTCGGCGTCGGAATCGGCTCGACGCTCGATTCGGGGACGAACAACTTCGCGCAGTCGCAGCTCCTGAACCCGGAGCTGCAGTTCTCGGGCAACAACGAGGTGGCGACGGTGCGGCTCGACATCTTCGGCGAGATCGTCGTCACGCTGGGGACGACGCCGCAGGGGCAGGGCCACGAGACGGTCGCGTCCCAGCTCGTCGCCGACATGCTCGGCGTGACGCCCGACGACGTCCACGTGCGCGCGGGGCACGACTCGTACTGGAACTCGCACGCCGGCTTCTCGGGGACGTACGCGTCGCAGTTCGCGGTCACCGGGCTCGGTGCCGTGAAGGGCGCGACGGAGATGTTGGCTGACCAGATTCGGAGGTTGGCCGGCGTGATCCTGGGCGGCGTGCCCGCGGATCAGATCGAGCTCGCCGAAGGTCACGCGCGGATCAAGGGCACGCCCGAGGCCGCGCTCCCCTTCATGGCCTGCGGGGCGATCATCAACATGAACAACGCTGGTCTTCCGCCCGAGCTCGACGACGTCGACCTCAACTGTCGCTACGTGTACAAGCCGCCGTTCGAGGTGCCCGACACGGAGCGCAAGTACGGAAACCTGACGCTGACGTACGCGACCCAGATCCACGCCTGCGTGATCGAGATCGACCAGGAGACGGGCGAGTACGAGATCGTCGACTACGCGGCGATCGACGACTGCGGCAAGCGCATCCATCCCCAGATCGTCGAAGGCCAGGTGCACGGCGCGACGGCGCAAGCGCTGGGCGCGGCGATGCACGAGACGTTCCCGTACGACGAAGACGGGACGCTGCTGACGGCGAACTTCTACGACTACCACGTCCCGCACGCGCTGGACATGCCGCCGATGAAGACGGGCTACATCGAGTCGCCGTCGCCGTTCACGTCGCTGGGCACGAAGGGCATGGGGGAGGGCGGCGGCGCGGGCATCCATGCCGTGTGCGCGGCGATCCAGGACGCGCTGCGGCCGGCCGGCAATGCGATCGTGACGGACTCGCACAACCCCGGCTGGCGAGTGTGGGAGCTGCTGCAGAATCCGGAGAAGTCGCGAGCCGGAGTCAGCGTCGAGTGAAAGTCGAAGGCACGAAGCACTTCGAAGCCCCGCGCGACACCGTCTGGGAAGTCCTGAACGACCCGGCCCGGATGGCGAAGACGATGCCGGGAGTCCAGACCTTCGAAGTCCAGGACGACAAGCGCTGGAAAGCAAACGTCGTGATCCCGCTAGGCCTCGGCGGCCTGAAGATGAGCATCAACTTCGAGAAGACGGAGGAGCGGAAGCCGGACTACGCGCGCCTGCACGCGAAGGGCACGGGCGTTGGCGCGATGCTGAGCATGGACACGCAGTTCGAGCTGAGCGAGGCCGGCGCCGCCACGGAGATGAACTGGCAAGCGGACGTCCACTTGCTCGGCCAAGTCGGCAGCATGGGCCAGCGAGTCCTCCAGCCGATCGTCAACCAGCAAGTTCAGAACGTCCTCATGGCTCTTGACGCGCAGGTGCGTGAGGCAGTAGCGGCCTAGGCCGAGCCGGAAGCCGGCGCGCTCCTTCTGAAAACTGAACCCAAGTGGCCTCACGCTGTCTGAGTCATGGGTCCGCAGGCGTGTCCAAATGAGCCATGTAGCCTATGGCGCTCCTGCTGGTGATCAAATGGCAGGGCTAGCCACGCACACGTACGCCGTGCCGGCTCTCGAGCTCCTCGGTCCAGCCGTCCACCAAGTGGTGCCCGTACCGTCGCCCCGCCGCGTCTACCTCCTCACGACTCGCGCCTCGCGCTAACAGCTCGGCCAGCTCGCGGAAGAAGTGCTCGAAGCCGGCCGGGACGATGAGGTCGCTGATCCTCGCCTGCGCGTTGCTCGCGTTCCAGAACGCGTGTGGCACGCCGCGCGGCTTCCACAAGTAGGCGCCCACCCCCAGCGCCACCTCTCTCTCGCCGACGCGCGCGCCGATCTCGCCCTCGATCACATACGTCAG
>JBIOYF010000346.1:0-10427 GCA_044870035.1 Dehalococcoidia bacterium | reverse complement strand
GGGCGCGAAGCGCTCCTTCTTGAACTGTTCATACCGTTTCGGGTCCCAGGGCATGTTGTTCTGAATGCTGGGAGCTACAAGCTCGAAGTTCGAAGTTCGAGGCTCGAATCTAGCTCATCCAGCCTCCAGCCTCTACCTTCCATCGTCCAGGATCACCAGCCCCTGCGTGCCATCGACGGTGATCGTCTGGCCGGTGCGGATCATACGCGTGCCGTACTTCACGTTCACGACGGCCGGCAGCCCGTACTCACGCGCGACGGTGGAGCCGTGCGACAGCGTCCCACCGACATCGACGACGACGGCGGCCGCCGCGATGAAGAGCGGCGTCCAGCCCGCGTCCGTCACCGGCGCTACGAGGATCTCGCCGGGCTCGATCGTCGCGTCCAGGCGCGGGTCAGTGATCACGCGTGCGCGGCCGGTCGCTCGGCCCGGCGACACGGCGATGCCTCGCAAGACCCGGCTCTCCGGCAGGCGCTGCTGGTCGGGCCGGAGGGGCTTCGGGCGGCCCTTGAACGTCTCCGGCAGCACGACGCGCTTGTTGCGCTCCTCTTGTTCGCGCCGCCGCGCGACGGCCGCGCGCGCGTCGTCACGCGTCATCTGCCCGCGCAGCAGCGCCTTTGCCTCGTCCCACGTCAGATAGTAAAGGTCCCACACGTCATCGGTGACGCCGCGCTCCACCAGGCGCCTGCCGATGTGCCGGCTGAGACGGCGGCCGCGGTCGATGGCGCGCACGAACAGCTCCTTGGTGTGCTCGCGCATGACCACCCAGTCCTGCGCCTGCTTCAGCGTATGGCGAAAGATCGGCCTCTTCCACCACGACAGCCGCGCGAGCGCTTCCGCCGTCGCTTGCTCGCGCTCCAGGCGCTGCCGCTCCTGTAGCCGGCGCGGCTCCATCTCATCGCCGGCATGCAGATAGTTACGCACCATGGCGAAGACAGTCGGCAGGTCTTCCTCCCAGCTCTTCGCCGCGATCTCCGCCTCCATTACGCTGCGATGGCCGTGACGCGAGAGGAACTCACCCAGCCGCTCGCGGAAGCGATCGACGTCGGCGCCGGAGAGCGCTGCCAGCCTCCGCTCGATCTCCGCACCGTCCGCCGACTCGAACGCCTGTCGCAGCGCGTCCGACGCGAGTATCACGCGCGAGAGCTCCCACAGCTCGAGCGCCGGCAGGGCGCTCTCGAGCGCCTCCAGGCCGGTGCAGAGCCGCGCGTGCAGCGAACCGTCCTGGTCGTCCAGCCAGTTCTTCGTCACCTGACGCAGCGTCTCGAAGTTCGAGCCGGTCAGGCCCGCGCCTGAGACGTGCACGACGCCGACCTCCGCCCCTTCGTGGACGTCCTGCTCGACCATCTCGATCAGCTCTTCGTCGCTCTGCTGCTCGAACGGGCGCCCGGCGTCCTTCTCCGCGATCTTACCGACGATGCGCTCAGCGCTGCGCACGTACGAAGGCATGCGCAGTGTAAACCAGATCATGCGCGGCGCGACGACGAAGTAGCGCCAGAGCCGGCGCAGCGAGAACTTCTTGACCACGGGCGGGATCTCCACCTCGGTCTGCTGCTCGCGCCCCTGACCGTAGAACTCTTCGATGAAGCCTTCTGACTGGGCGAACGGCGTCTGGTCGATCATGTCGAGCGAAAGTGTCACATTGAGAAACGGCCGGCCGTAGAAGTACGCGCTGAACGGGTCCTTCGTCTTCGGGCGCAGGCCCAGCTGCCGCATCGGCTTGTCGCTGTACTCCTGCAAGATCGGAATGTTCAACGAGCAGTTGAACGGCGAGATCTGGCCGGGCAGCACTTCCTGTACGTTGGCCGACGTCCAGATCGTCTCCGGATCAGTGTCCGTGTCGAACTCGGAGACCCAGCCGTCCGCTGGCAGCTCCGGCTCGACCGCAGGCGGCGCGGCCGTCGCGGGAGCGGCCGCCGGTGCGTCGAGCAGCGCGGATCCGGCGACCGACGTGACCGGGCGCGCCTGCAGGATGTAGAGCGTACCGCCGGCCAGCGCCCACTCGATGTCCTGCGGGACGCCGGCCTGCTCTTCGATCTGCGCCGCCATGCGCGCGACCTGCACGATCTGCTCATCGCTCAGCACCGGCTGGCGCGCGAGCTCGCCGCTCAGCTGCTCGATCTCCGTGCCGCCGTCCAGCGCCGGGACGACGCGTCGCTCCTTCGTCGAAACGTCGTGGCGGACGATCGCGCCGTCCGATTTGCGCACGACCATGTGGTCCGGCGTCACGATGCCTGAGACAACGCCTTCGCCCAGCCCCCAGGCGCCTTCGATCACGACGACACCGCGGTCGCCGCCCACCGGGTCGAGCGTGAACGCGACGCCGGATGCGTCACTCGCGATCAGCGCCTGCACGACAACGGCCATCGCCGGAGCCTCGTCTTCAATGTCCTTCGTGGTCCGGTAGTGAAGCGCGTTTGCGCTGTAGAGCGACGCCCAGCAGGCAAGGATGCCGTCGAGGACCGCATCCTTATCGCGGACGTTGAGCAGGGTGATGTGCTGGCCGGCGAACGACGCGCCCGCGCTGTCCTCCGCCGTGGCGGACGAGCGTACGGCGACGGAGACGTCGCCGGCCTGCGCGCGCAGGTCTGCGTACAGCTGTTCAATGGCCGACCGCAGCTCGTCGGGCCACATGCAGGAACGGAAGCGCTGCAGCGCGGCCCCGTCGTTTTCAGGCTGAGCGACGCTGTTGTGCCGGAGAAACGCGCGGAAGGCCTCCGCCGTGATGACGAAGCCGGGCGGCACCGGCAGCGCTGCTCGGACGAGGCGCGCCAAGCCGGCGGCCTTGCCGCCCACCGCCGCAGCGTCTTCCGGCGCGTGTTGCAGATCGTAAACCAGCATTGTGAATCGCCGCGCAAGCATCCTAGCGCTGCCTGGCGGAGGCGGTCAAAGGCATGCGGTTGAGCACGGCTTGCGGTAGTATGGCCAAGCCACCTCCCCGGCGGTTCATAACAAGGATGTTGCGGTCCCCGACGACTCCAGTGCAACGTGTTCCGGATGGCGCGACGAACGCGCCGGCCGGGCTGCTCAACGCTCTCTCCGGTCAGCCCTCGAGATGAAGCGGCGGCAGGCGTACATCCTCCTCGCGCTCGTTCTCGTATCGATCGTCGTCAGCGATCGGCCGGAGCGTGCCGGCACGGCTGTCTCACCGGCGCGCGGCCCCGCTTTGTTCGCGGCGGACGGCGCTCCTACTCCCTATCCCGGGCAGTCTCGCATCGGACTCGCGGGTCGCTCCGACGGGCTGCCGGTCGCGCCGTTGAAGGACGACACGCTCTCTTCGCAGCTCGTGCTGCTCGCGGACACCAGCGCTCAACTCGGTGCCGCGGGAGTCGGCATTACTGCGGCCGCAATCGGATACGCTGGGCCAGGTCGGTTGCGCGAAGAGATTGATGCCGGTGGACTTCGCATCAGCCCTCAGGGTTACGTCCAGGTCTACGTGGAAACAAGCAGCGACATCGATGAGCTTGCAGGTCAACTGCTGGCCGCTCGCGCGCGCGTCGAGCTGGCCGACAGCGACGTCGGCATCGTGCAGGCCCAGGTGCCGATCGAAAGCCTGCGAGAGGTCGCCGGTCTGCCTGCCGTCACCAGCGTCCGCCTGCCGGACTACGCGGTGCCCAGCGCGGGCTCGATCATGACGGAGGGCGATCCCGTCGTCAACGCCGACGTGCTGCGCGGCAGCGTGCCTGGCCTCGATGGCACCGGCGTCACCATCGGGGTCATCGCAGACGGCGTTCGCGGCTTAGCGGAAAGCCAGGCGTCCGGCGACCTGGCCGTCGTTGACACAACGACATGCAACGTCGCGGCACTCAATCCGGACCTGAATCCTGATCCGGCGGCTGGCGGCGCCGAAGGCACGGCCATCCTGGAGATCATCCACGATCTTGCACCCGACGCGCAGCTCATGTTCGGTAACTTCGGCTTCAGTACCGGACTCGCCTTCAACGAAGCAGTGACCTGCCTGGCGGGCCGCGCTGACATCGTCATCGACGACATCGGCTTCTTCGGCGCCGGCCCGTACGACGGCACGAGCGTCATCTCAGCGAACACCGCCACTGCGCTCAACGGCAGCGGTCGCATCCGCGCGTACATTACCGCCGTTGGCAACCAGGCCGGCCGCCACTATCAGGGCAGCTTCCTCGATTCCGGCTTCCTGATCAGCTCCAGCGGTGATGTCTGGAGTGCGCACGAGTTCGCCGCAACGGACCCCCAGTTCCCGGTTGAACATGGCGGGTTGGTGTCAGCTCCCGCAAACTTCAACCGCTTCAGGCTCAACCCCGGAGGACGCGCAACGGTCGTCCTCGTCTGGAACGATCCTTGGGGTGCCGCGTCGAATGACTACGACCTGTTCTTCAGCGAGGGCACACAGCTCCAACCGTGTAGTCTGGACACGCAAGATGGCAACGATGCCCCAACCGAGAGCTGCGCGTTCGAAAACACTGGGTCTGTCACCCGCACGATCGATATCTTCATCGCCAACTACCGAGGCGCAGCGCAGCGCCGGGTGGTGGACATGTTCCTGCTCTGCACTGGCTGCAGCGTGCTCGGGAATGGCAACAACCTGGACTTCACCACGCCGGGCAGCAGCGTCGGCAACCAGTCCGACGCCGGTGGCTCGCCCGCGTCCGTCATCTCCGTCGGTGCGGTGCGCTTCAACAGCCCCACAGGTCTGGAGCACTTTAGCGGCCACGGACCCACGGAGGACGGCCGCACCAAGCCGGACGTTGTCGCGCCTGACAATGTGTGCGTCACCGGAGCCGGCGGCTTCAACGCGAGCAGCGCTGTCTGCCAGACCAACGGCAGGCGCTTCCTCGGCACGTCCGCTGCTGCGCCACACGTCGCTGCCGTCGCCGCTCTCCTGCTGGAGTGCAACCCAGCGCTGACGCGCACCGAGCTGCACGACGCCGTCGTCAACACCAGCGTCGATCTCGGCGATCCCGGTCCGGACCAGCTGTACGGCTTCGGACGTGTCGATGCCCTGGCGGCAGCGCTCGACGCGGGCTTCTGCGGCGCCCCGACGCCGACGCCTTCGGCCACGCCGACGCCGACGCTGACACCCACCCCAACCGATACGCCGACGATCACGCCAACGCCGACCGACACGCCGACCAGCACTTCGACGCCGACGCGCACAAGCACCCCGACCATCACGCCCACGCCCGACCATCTCGTCGGCGACGTGAGCTGTGACGGACGGGTCAACGCTATCGACGCTGCGCTCGTCCTGCAACTGAACGCCGCGCTCCTCACTAACCTGGCGTGTCCCCGGAACGCCGACGTCAATCTGAGCGGCCGTGTCGACGCGATCGATGCGGCGCTCATCCTCCAGTTCGTGGCGGGGCTGCTGCCGCGGCTACCGCCCTAAGACCATGCACTGTAGAATGTAGCGCTGGTTTGCTTTCCCGGAGGGATGCCATGCCCCGCACCCGGTCCATCGCCGCACTCGGCCTGCTTGTTATCGGCGCCGCTGCCGTCGCAACGGCGGTCTTGCTCACTCGCGGCACCGCGCCCGTCAGCGCCGCGACGGCCACGATCCAGGTGGGCGATACCTGGTTCTGCAGCCCCACCTTCCAGGGCAGTGTCTGCGACATCACGATCCCGCCGGGCGATACCGTGAGCTGGGACTTCGGCGGTGCTGTGGTGACACACACCACGCGGGAGTGCGGCGCGTCTTGTGATAACCCGACCATGATGCCGCTCTGGGATTCCACCTTGTCACACGGCCCGACCTTCCAGTTCACGTTCAACCAGAACGGGACGTTCCTTTACCGTTGCGAGGTACACCCGCAGCTCATGCGCGGACGGATCATCGTTCAGGCGAGTCCGCCCCCACCGACGGCTCCGCCGACATCGCCGGGAGGCCCAACTCCAACGCCGGAGCGGCGCCCTGGCGACGTCGATTGCGGCGGCAGCGCCAATTCCATCGATGCGGCGCTCATGCTCCAGTTCAACGCCGGGTTGCTCCAATCGGTCCGGTGTCCGCAAAACGGCGACGTGAGCGGAGACGGCCGCACCAACAGCCTGGATGCGGCACTGGTACTGCAGTTCGCCGCCGGACTGATCACTCATCTCTGAGCAGAGCGCGCGCAGCTTGCCAAGCCTGCCTCTCGTATGGATAGAATGGACGCAGCGTCATTCCATTTCGTGGAGGCCCTCCATTGCGCGCAAGTCTGCTCGTCCGCCTGGGAGCGATCATCGTCGCTGCGTTTCTCATGTTTCCCACCATCGGTCCGCATGTCCCGGCCGTCTCCGCCTGTGAGGGCGTGCACCCGAAGACGGGCGATCTCAACGCCGACGGCCTGACGAACAGCCTGGATGCGCTCTCCGTGCTCTTCTACCAGGCCGGCATGATGCAGCCGCCGAGCGAGACGTGGATCGGCGGCGCGGACGTTAACTGCGATAGCAGCGTCAACGCCATCGACGCCTCGATCATCCTGCAGGTAGACGCCGGGCTCACCACCATCCGGCCCTAATCAGCGTCGATCCGGTAATTGCTGAGTTGATCCTTCCGTGGAAGGGTGGTATGTTTGCGCCGAGTTCGGCCAAGGATGAAGCAACAGCAGCCGAGCTACCTGCTCCTCGCCTTACCCGCAGCGGGCGCCCTGCTCGCGGTTCTCCTCCTCCTCACCAACGTCGCCCTACAGCGCTTCCGCAGCGACCACGCGCGCGCCGGCTTCGCCGCGGTCGCAACTGTAAACACTACCGTCAACTCCGACGACGGCGCCTGCGAAGGGGCCCCGAACGACGGTTCTCCGTACGGTTCGTGCAGCCTCCGCGAAGCGATCAACGACGTCAACAGCGGCGGCTCCGACGCCATCAACTTCGAGCCACGGGTCTTTACCCGGGCGCTCCCCGGCGTCATCAACCTGGAAAGCGGCGCGGGTTGTCTTCCCGCCGTAGGGCGTTCCGGCATCACCATCGACCTCGTCGGTGCCAGCGTCATTCTCGACGGCGACGCCAATCACGACGGCGTGAGGAAGGTCTGCCAGGCGGGCATCGTCGCCGTGCTGCCAAGCAGCGGTTTCGACTTCACGCTAATCGGCCGCGAGGACCTGCTCATCCGCGATCTGGACGGCGCCGGTGTGGCGATCGACTGCAGCGCGCTGGGCGGCCCCTTCACGCCGCGCAACATCAACGTCACCGGCGTGCAGACGCTGCGCATTACTGGAAAGGCCCTCGTCGACGACTGTCCTACGCCTACACCCACGACGACGAGCTCACCCACAATTACGTCCACCCCTTCGATCACGCCGACGCCGACGATCACGCCGACACCGACCGCCAGCGCGACGCCGAGCAGCACGTCGACGCCCTCCAGTACCGCAACGCCTTCGCCTACCAGCACCAACACGGCAACGAGCACGAGCACGCCCACCTACACCCGAACGCCGACGCAAACGCCCACTATCACGCCCACGCGGCCCCCAGGCATCCCGGGCGACGCTAACTGCGACCTCGTTATCTCTTCCGTCGACGCCTTGCTCGTCCTGCAGCTCACCGCCGGGCTGATCACCTCGCTCCCCTGCGACGGCGACGCCGACATCGATAACGACGGCGCCGTGACCAGCTTGGACGCCGCCATCATCCTCCAGCTCGTCGCGGAGCTGATCTAGCACGGCCACGCTGCTTGACCTGCCTGACATCTGTCTGTTAGCGTGAGCCGCCTGGCGGCCGAAGGGAGTCCCCGTCATGATCAACTTGCGCCTGTTGTCGCGCACCAGCGTTGTCGCCGTCCTCGCCGTGGCTGCCCTGCTTCTGTTCACGCAGCATCCCGGCTCGAGTCACGCCGAAGGCACCGCGGAGGATGTGCCAGACACCGACCTTGCAAAGATGCACCTGGCGCTCAGTGCCTACGGGTCCCAGTACTCGTCATTCGTGCTGGACCCGGAGTCCGGATTCGAGCCGGAAGGCGACCGCGACCCGCGCGAGGTCAACGCGTACTTCCTGCTGTTCAACAATCCGGATCTCGACGCGACGTCCGGCCCGTTTCTGGCGGCCTCGGCTGCCGGCTTGTTCGGGAGCCCTGACGACGCGGCCGGGTTCATCGCCGATGTGAAGGCCGACATCGAAGGCAGCGGCGGAACGGTAATCACGTTCCCCGTTCCGGAGCTAGAAGGAGCGAGCGGCTTTGCGCTCAGCTTCTCGGCGCCGGAGTTCGGCCTGTTCCTTCAGTACACCGGCGTGATCTTCCCGCTCGACCGCCTCGTCGGACAGATCGTGCTCGCCCGTTACGACGACACGAACATCCAGGCGGAGACCATCGCAGACGCCATCGCGCTCAAACAACGCATGAAAGACGTGGTCACCGGCAAGGTGAGCGATTACCCTGAGGCGCCGGGCCCGGACGTCAACTGCAATGGCGGTATCGACAGCATCGACGCCACGCTGATCCTGCAGCTGGGCGCGGGGCTGGTCGCGTCGTTGCGCTGCGGCGCGTTCGCAGATGCCAACCAGGACGGCCGGACGAACTCAATCGACGCGTCGCTCATCCTGCAGTACAGCGCCGGCCTGATCGACCGGCTACCGGTGACGGCTTAGCTAGTCTTCGCGCCGCGCGAATACGCGTACGCCCGCGCCGTAGACCACCGCCGCCGACAGCAGCAGCGCCAGCGTCGTCCCGATGCGCCACCCGCCATCTCCCGCGCCGCCGCCACTGCCCGCGTCGGGCACGGAGATCACCGGCGTCGGCGGCGCTCCGGGTGTTCCGAGCACTCCACCCGCCGCACACGTCACCCTGCCATCCACCGTTGCTACGTCCAGCAACCGCGGCCCGCCAATCGTGGCGTCCGAGACGTCGCGCGGCATCATCCGGAGCGTGGTAGTCCCTTCCCGCAGGCAGGTGAAGTCTATGCGGGCAAGGCTGCTATCACCCACGAAGCCCGTCGCGGTTGCCCCTGCGCTGCGCACCGTGCCGGAGCCATAGTGCTCGTTGCAGACGCTTGTCTGGACCAGCGCCACGCAGGCGCTAGCCGCGATGATACTCGGGTCGTACCCGACGTCGATCGTCCACGCGCCCAGGCCAGGCGCCTCGAAGTCACGCGAGAAGATCTCCACAGAGCCGCCGCCGCCGGCCTCGGCCGTGTCGTCGCTCACGCCGACCGTAGGCCCTTGGGCCAAGGCGCTCTGGCCGAAAAAGAGACTGCCGACGGAGAGGAATCCGCCGACAGCAAGTAGGGTTGCTGCAAAAGCAAGAGACAAACGCCGCATTGATCGGATCCCTCCTTTGGGCCTCGGCTCCTTACCGTCACGTTAGCATACGATCAAGCGCGTATGCGCCTTTCTTACGTCGACTCGCGTGACTTGACACGTTCCGCTCTGCTGCGGAATCATACGGAACGCCCGCCTCACGCGGGCCCCGCATCTCATGCACGGAGGTCTTCTCATGGCCGAACCCTGGCCGAAGTCGCTCGGCACGTACCCCAAACACCACCTCTCGCAGCTCTTCGAGCAGTCCGCCCAGCGCCTGCCCGATAAGCCCGCCCTGATCTCGGTCGACGAGAAGCCGTACAGCTACCGCATGCTCTGGCAGGCTACGCGAAAGGCGGCCGCCTTCCTCCAGCGCGAAGCCAATCTCGCGCACGGCGAGACCGTCGGCATCTACGCGCCGAACTGCCCGGAGTACGCCGTCGCCTTCCACGGCGTGCTCCTCTGCGGCGCCAAGGTGACGACGCTCAACCCCCTCTACCGCGAACGCGAGGTCGAGCACCAGCTCGACGACGCCGAGGCCGTGGTCGTCTTCGCGGCGAAAGCGATGCTGCCTACGATCGAAGCCGTCCGGGAGCGCCTGCCGCGCGTCCGCCAGGTCTACGAGATCGACGAGCTGCTGCCCATGATCGCCGGCGCGCCCGACGCGCCCGAGCCGGTCGAGATCGATCCCGAGCGTGACCTCGCGGCGCTGCCGTACTCCAGCGGCACGACGGGCCTGCCGAAGGGCGTCATGCTTTCGCACTACAACCTGACGTCGAACATCCGCCAGATGCGCGCGACCAACCTTGTCACGGAGGACTCCGTACTCCTCGCGTTCTTGCCCTTCTATCATATCTACGGGCTGATGGTGCTGCTCAACGCATCGCTCGCGCAGGGCTCCACCTGCATCGTCGTGCCGCGCTTCGACCCGGACCAGACGCTCTACTTCATCCAGAAGTACCGCGTGTCCGACTTCTTCGTCGTGCCGCCCGCGCTGCTCGCGCTGTCTCATCACCCGAAGCTCGACCAGCACGACGTCTCGTCGCTGCGCTTCATCCTCTCCGGCGCCGCGCCGCTCCCCACCGAAGTGGCCGAGCTCGCGGCGAAGCGCTTCGGCTGCCAGATGGTGCAGGGCTACGGCATGACCGAGACCAGCCCGCTTACGAACGCCACGCCGCTCGGCGCGCCCAAGGACGGCTCCGTCGGCCCGGCCGTGCCCGACACGCTCGAGAAGGTCGTCGACC
>JBIOYF010000345.1:0-2216 GCA_044870035.1 Dehalococcoidia bacterium | reverse complement strand
CGCCTCAGCGTAGCACAGCGTTCAGCGTCGCCTCGGCCAGCGCGCGGCGCGACGCGGCGTCGCGCATGATCGTGTCGGTAACGACGGCGCGCACGCCGGTCGACTCCACTGCGGGCGCCAGCGCCGCATCCTGCCGGTCGATCACCAGTACATCGGCGAAGCCGGCGTAGAGCCGCGCGACGCCGGCTGCGCTCGATTCGTGGCCGAGCGATACGAGCATCTTGTCGGCCGGGCCCTTGAGCGCATGGCCGCCGACGATCGGGCTGACGGCGGCAACGGGCGCCTTCGTCGCGATAAGCGCGTCGCGGATGCCGGGCACGGCCAAGATCGGGCCGATGCTGACGAGCGGGTTGCTCGGCGCGACGATGACGGCGTCCGCATCGCGAATCGACTCGATCACGCCGGGCGCGGGCCGCGCTGCTTCGGCGCCTTCGAAGCGCAACGCGCGCACGTCATCCCGCTGGCGGCGGCGTACGAAGTACTCCTGGAACGATAGCTCGCCGTCGTCCGTCGAGACGATGGTGCGGACGCGGTCGTCGCTCATCGGCAGCACGCGACAGCGGACGCCGTAGGCAAGCGCGAGCGCGGCGGTCGCGTCGCTGAGCGAGCTGCCGTCGCGCAGCATACGCGTGCGGCGCAGGTGCGTAGCGATGTCCTTGTCGCCGAGCAGGAACCACGCGTCGTCGCCCAGGCGCTTCGCCTGCTCGAGCATGTGGTACGTGTCGCCGGCCAGCCCCCAGCCCTGCTCTTCGTTGACGACGCCCGCCAGCGTATAGATCACCGTGTCGATGTCGGGCGAGACGTGGAGGCCGAAGAACTCCTCGTCGTCGGCGGTGTTGCCGATCACCGTCACGGACGCCGCGTCGACGACGTCGACCAGCCCGCGCAGGAACTTCGCCGCGCCCACGCCGCCGGCCAGGACGGTGATCATATGAACGTTGCCGAGGGCCAGGCTTCAGCCTGTCGCGCCGGGCTGAAGCCCGACCCGCGAAGGGCCATCGCGACCCCTACCCCTACGCCGGCGTTTCGGCGGGACGCCGGCCCATCGAGAAGCTCTCCGGCATGGGCGGGAGCTGCGGTCGCATGAGCTGACCGACGATCGCCTGTCCGGCCACCAGCAGCACCATTCTGGCGATCAAGCCCCTGCGTCCGCCGCCCGGCGTGAGCACCGCGAGCGCCGTCAGCGCGCGCAGCAGCGTCTCGGTGCGCGGCGGCTCGACCGGCACCCAGCGCGCGCCGATGTCGCTGATCTCGATGAAGCCGAGCGGCTTCACGAGCGCGCCGCCGCCGCCACCACCACCGCCGCCCGATCCGCTGCGCATCGACTGCTCAGCCGTATCCGTCGCGCCGTTGCCCTGCCCGGGCGCGCTGCCCGTGCCCCCGCCGCCACCGCCGCCAAACCCGAACGACACGCGCGCCACCGGCACGACGGTGACGCCGTTCGCGCTGATCGGCTCGCCGTAGGCCGTGCGCGCCGTCAGCCGCTCCTGCACGCTCCTCGTTACGCTATCGATGGTCTGCATGATGTCTGGCATGTCTTACGCCTCCTGCCTGTCTTCTTCACAGCCCAGCTCCTTCAGTTTAGCGCGCACAGCGTGGGGCCTTCATTCCGCCAGGTGCGCCACGGTGACGCCGTCGCCGCCTTCTTCCGGCTTGCCCGTCTCGTACGAGCGGACGAGCGGGTGCTTCTGCAGCATGTCGCGCACCGGGCGGCGCAGCGGGCCCGTCCCCCTGCCGTGGATGATGCGCACCCACGGCAGCGACGCCCGGTACGCGCGGTCCAGGTACTGGTCGATCGCCGGCAGCGCCTCGTCGACGGTCTGGCCGCGCACCTCGATCTCCTGCAGCGGAACTTCGATCGGTGGGGCAGGGGCCTCGACCCTCGACCCGCGACCCTCGACCCCCTCCCCGTGTTTCGGCCGCTGTACTCTCTCGACCTGCTCCAGCCGCACGCGGCCCCGCAGCGGCCCGAGGTGGATCTCCACTTCGCCGCGCTCGTCCGGCGCGCCCAGCGCCTCGCCGTAGCGGTCGTAGCCGGCGATCCACACGAGATCGCCCGCCTCGATCTCCGAAGGCGGCGGGCCGGTGTGGTCGGGCGCGCGCTTCGGCAGGGGCTTGGGCCGTTTCGGCGGACGCTTGTCTTCGACCTGCTGGCGCCGTTCGAGCGCCTTCTCCAGTCGCTCGGCGGCGCGCTTGAGCCGCCCGCGCTCGAGCGC
>JBIOYF010000344.1:0-2032 GCA_044870035.1 Dehalococcoidia bacterium | reverse complement strand
CCAGCCCGAACGCCCAGCTCGGCATCCAGAGCCGGACGTAGTTCGCGCCCTGCGCCTGCAGCTTGTCGAGCCAGTCGTCGTACGCGAACGTGCCGCGCTCGTCGTACCAGGCCAGGTTCTCGCCGATGGCGAAGTACGGCGTGCCGTCGTCGAAGCGCAGGTAGCGGCTGTCGTCCGGCGATACGCGGAGGAAGCCGTGGTCGTTCTTGCGCGCCTTCTCGACGTGGAGCGTGGCGGTCGGCGAGATCACGGCGTTATCTGAGCGTACGTTGGGAGCCGCCGGCCCGAGCATCGACCACTGCCATGTCCAGTCGCCTGACTCCGTTGGCGTGAAGCGCAGCTTCCAGCGGAGCTCGCCGGCCGGGGTGAGCTGCTCCCTGCCGTCGACCAGCTTTCGCTTGTAGTCGCGCGACGCGAACCCCGCCACCCTGATCGACTTGCCCGACGGCGATTCGAACGTCGCGCTCAGCTCGGCCTGCGCCGGATCGAACGGGTTGTCGACCGAGACCGGCAGGTCGAGCGTGATCTCGTAGGGCTCCCACACGCGCGGCTTCGCCTCGCCGCCGCCCCCGCACGAGATCGAAAGCACGAGCGGCAGCGCGATGAGTAGGAGAAGGAGCCGGCGGCCGATCACGCGCCTATGGTAGCAGCCCGTGGCGCGCCACGATCTCCCCGATCGCGTCATAGTCGCGCAGCACCGTCTTGTAGATCTCCGTGTAGTGGTCGGCGCACCAGAAGTCGATCACGCGGCGGGCCTCTTCCGGGCCGAGCACATCGATTAGCGCGGCGTACTCCAGATAGCAGACGACGTAGTGCAGGTAGGACGAGTGTAGGTCCCTCGCGCCCGCCGGCGGCTTGGCCGGCGTGTCCGGATAGCGACGCTTCAGGTCAGCCATCGCTTGTCGCGTGGCCTTCCGGCGCGGCGCCAGGAACCAGTGGAGCTGCTCGTGGAGGTAGGTGCTCAGTGCGCACGCGTCGTCATCGAGGTAGCGCGTGTTCAGCGTCAGCACCGGATGGCTGTGCGGGACCACGAAATGCTGGATGCGCACGCGGTTTGTCAAGCGCCACTTGTCGAGGTCGTAGCGGTTCAAGATCGAGAGAAGCTGATCGCGCGCGAGCGCCTCGCAGTCGGACTTGCCAGCGAGCGAGACCGAGACCGGCCGCGTCGGGTCGCGCGGCCAGAAGATCAACGGCCAGTCGAGCAGGTCAACGTAGGCGCATGGTACCGACAATAGTAGCCGAGGCTTTCTAGCCTCGGCTACGTGATATCGAACCTCGAACCTCGAACTTCGAGCTACTAAGGCGGACCTAGCGTGCGCCGCTTACACGATCTCCAGCATGCGGTCCAGCGCTACTTTGGCCCAGCGCGCGGTCTCGTCTGGGACGACGATCTGGTTCACCATGCGGCCGCCGGCCAGGCTCTCGAGCGCCCAGCAGAGGTACGCCGGGTGCACGCGGTACATCGTCGAGCAGGGGCAGACCACCGGGTCCAGGCAGAAGACCGTCTTGTCCGGGTTCTCTTTCGCCAGCCGGCTCACCAGGTTGATCTCCGTCCCGACGCCCCACGCGCTGCCCGCCGGCGCCCCCGCGATCGTCTTCGCGATGAACTCCGTCGAGCCGTTGCAGTCGGCCGCCTGTACCGCCTCCATGCGGCACTCCGGATGTACGACGATCTGCACGCCGGGGATACGTTCGCGCGCGTCGTTGATCTGATCGACGCTGAAGCGCTGGTGGACGGAGCAGTGGCCCTGCCACAAGATCACGCGCGAACGCTGCAGATCGGCTTCGCTCATGCCGCCCAGCGAACCGAACGGCCCGTGGTAGTTCCAGAGCGGCATCTCGTTCAGCGGCACGCCCATCTTCACGCCGGTGTTGCGGCCCAGGTGCTGGTCGGGGAAGAAGAGTGCGCGCTTCTTGTGCGCGAACGCCCATTCGAGCACCTTCGCTGCGTTGCTCGACGTGCAGACCGCGCCGCCGTGTTCGCCAACGAACGCCTTGAGCGCAGCCGCGGAGTTCATGTACGTGATCGGCA
>JBIOYF010000343.1:0-3895 GCA_044870035.1 Dehalococcoidia bacterium | reverse complement strand
CGCCTCGACTCGCCAGCGTGGCAGCGCGATTGCCGTCGGTATCGGCCGCACCCAACTCTCCTAGTCCGCCAGCAAGTGTTCGCCAGAATACCATCGCGGCTGGCGAAGTCAAGGGCGGCAGCTTCCGTTCGTCGGAAGTCGTTGGCGCGCCGGCGAGCCGGCTAGCTAGCATGGAGTAGGCTCTGCGTTCCAACCGACAGAAGGAGCGAGATGGCTCAAAGACTATCCACCGAGTCGCTGGCCCGGGCTAGCGCCAGACGGCCCTGGCTTACCCTGGTCATCTGGATCGGCCTTCTTTTTCTGGCCGGATTCCTGATCATGCGCCTCCTTGGAGACGCGCTCACCACCGACGCCACCGTTACGACGAACCCCGAGTCGAAGCAAGCCCGGACGCTTATCGAAGACCGGTTGCGGGGCCCGCAGCGCGTGCGGGAGATCGTCATCGTCCAGTCGGACAGCGCAACGGTGGATGACCCGGCGTTCCGTGTTTTGGTCGAAGGTCTCTACCAGCAAGTCACCGCCCTCGGCCCCGACGTGATCGCCGGTGGCACGGACTTCTACCAGAGCGGCGACGAAGCGCTGGTCTCCAAAGACCGCCACATCACTATCCTGCCCTTTGCCATGGCCGGCAGCGCAGAGCATGCGAACGACAACATCGACGGGGTCCTCGACATTGTGAAGTCGGCGAGCAGCGACGAGTTCGCTGTCTCGATCGCCGGCGATGCCAGCATGGGCAAAGACTTCCAGCACACCGCCGAACGTGACCTGCAGACCGGCGAAATGTTCGGTATCCCGATCGCGTTGACGATCCTTGCCGTGGTGTTCGGCGCGCTCGTCGCTTCGCTGGTCCCGATCGTCCTTGCCCTGGTCTCTATTGCCCTGGCCGTTGGCGCGTCCGCCGTGATCGGCCAGCTGTTCCAGCTTTCCTTCTTCGTCACGAACGTGATCACGATGATCGGGCTCGCCGTCGGCATCGACTACTCGTTGTTTGTCATCTCGCGCTATCGAGAGGAGCGTGCCCGGGGGCTGGAGAAACTCGAGGCGATCGCGCGGGCCGGCGCAACGGCCAGCCGCACGGTCTTCTTCAGCGGCATGACGGTGATCATTGCGCTGCTCGGCATGCTCATCGTTCCCCAGACGATCTTTCGGAGCATCGCGGTCGGCTCGGTCCTGGTCGTGGTCATGGCGGTGGCGGCCTCGCTTACCTTGCTACCAGCGGTTCTCAGCCTCCTCGGCGACCGGGTGAACTCGGGCCATATTCCCTTCATCCAGCGCAGCCAGGCCGCGTTCGACGCGCAGCAGCACGGTGGCTTCTGGGACCGCCTTGCCCGGACCGTCATGCGTCACCCGGTGGTGAGCTTCGTGGCGGCCGCAGGCGTCCTCATCGCCGCTGCCATCCCCTACTTCAATATCAATACGGGCTTTTCGGGCGTCAGCGCGCTGCCCAACAGCCTCCCGGCGAAGCAAGCATATCTCACGCTAAACGAGGAGTTCTCGGCGGGCCTCGTCTCGCCGGCCCTGGTGGTGATCGACGGCCCGGTGAGCTCGCCGGAGGTGCAGCAGGCGGTCGAACGCCTGGAGGCGTCGCTGGCCGGCGACCCGGACTTCGGTAAGCCCGCGTACGAAGCGAACGCGACCGGCGACCTCGCGCTCATCGAGATACCCGTGGCCGGTGACCCCAACAGCGGCCATGCGGAGAAGGCGGTCAAGAGACTGCGCGACGAGGTCAACGTGGCGTTCGACGGCGTGCCGGCCAACGCGCTCGTGGGTGGCATGACCGCTGAGAACCTCGACGCGTTCCACATGCTTACGATCTACACGCCCATCGTCTTCGCCTTCGTCCTGGGGCTGAGCTTCATCCTCTTGCTCGTGGTCTTCCGCTCGATCGTGGTGCCGATCAAGGCCGTAATCATGAACCTCCTGTCCGTTGGCGCGGCGTACGGACTTCTGGTGCTCGTGACGCAAGAAGGGGTCGGCGCCGGCCTCTTCGGATTTCAGCAAGTCGAGAAGATCGAGGCGTGGCTGCCGATCTTTCTCTTCGCCATCCTCTTCGGCCTTTCGATGGATTACCATGTATTCTTGCTCAGCCGCATTCGAGAGCGCTATGACGAGACCCGCGACAACACGGAAGCCGTGGTCTTCGGCGTGCGCTCCACGGGAAGGCTGATCACCGGCGCGGCGTTGATCATGGTGGCGGTGTTTGCCGGCTTTGCCGCCGGCGATCTCGTGATGTTCCAGGAGATGGGGTTCGGCGCCGGCGTCGCCGTCCTGCTCGACGCCACAGTGGTGCGGTCGATCCTAGTACCGGCGAGCATGCGGTTGCTCGGTGACTGGAACTGGTACCTGCCGCGTTGGCTGGGCTGGCTGCCCGACTTGCGTGTGGAAGGGTCGGGACCACCGGCCTCCGGACGTCTGCCCGCTGGCGCGGCCGGGTCCGGCTAGCAGCTGCGTCAAGCAGCTGGTTAGGAAGCGACGTTGTCGCAGCCACGGATCTCGTCGTGGTACCACCACGCCTGGACCGTGCGCTGCCAGGCCGTCCAGCGATCGCGTCCGACCAGGATTGCCGTGCCCGCGGCCATCACCGAGATGCCGGCGATCGCCAGGATCGCCCAGTTGGGCAGCACCGGCCCGCCCGCGAAGAACAGATAGTGCGCGCCGTCCATCACGACGAACGTCGTCGCTCCCGCCATCAGCCAGATGCGCCGCTGTACGATCGCCAGGCTCACGAAGCCGATACTCTCGGCCAGCAGAACGAGGCCGTAGCGCCACGCGTCCGCGTCCAGCGACTGCACGAAGCTCGGACCCATGATCAGCGACGCACCCAGGACTTCCACCGCCGGAATGATCGTTCGAACGTCCTCGGAGAGCGTCCGTACCCGCAGCGCCAGCAGCCCTAGGACAAGAAGGTACGCACCAAGTGGCGCCGTGTACGCCTGCGCGTTCTCCGGCGAGAAGTGACCGATCTCGAGCAGCGCCGCGATGAGCAGCAGCGCCGACGCGAGCACCCCCAGCTCCAATCGCCGGCGGCTCCACGAACGTACCGCAATCAGCAGTCCCAGCAGCGCGACCGACGCGGCCGCCGTCTGGTAGAGCGCCGTCACTTCAAAGTGGTGCGCTCCGACCAGGCCGCTATCGTCCGTGAGGAGCGACAGCCGTATCCAGCCGCTGACCGGCGCGACCGCTGCGTAAGCGATCGCTAGCGCCTCCAGAACGTTCGCCCACGCTCGATTCGGTACGTCGAGCCTGAGCCGACGGGCTGCCGGCCCCAGCAGCAGCGCTGCCGCAAACAGCGCAGCGCCAACCGCCGAAATCGACAGCGGGAGCAAGGCGTCGTTCGGTTCGTAGTAGCGCCACGCCGCGACCAGCGCGAAGTACCCGAAGCCCGCCGGCACAGCTAGTCCGAGCGGCTCGCGTTCCCAGATCGTCAGCGCCAGCGCGAGCGCGCCGTAACCGGCCAGCAGCACGGTCACCTGCCCCTCGCCTTGCGCCGACGTTGCCGAGAGGCCAACCGCCATGCTCAGAGCGATCGCGTAGACCACCGGCCGGTATCCGTGCCACCACCAGCGAGTCGTCATGCCAGCGAGGGCGACCAGACCAACCGCGACCGCGGTCGTTTGGAAGAGCAGCGTGCTCTCGAAGTGCTCTCCGCCGATCAGTCCGGAGTCGTTCGCCAGCATGGCCAGCCGCGCGCCGCCCGCGATCGGCGCGACGACGACATAGGCGAACGCGATCGCCTGCAACGTGGCCGCCCAGTGCGCGTGCACGCTCCGGCCAAGCCGACGCGCCGCGATCGGCAGCAGCGCGGAGACCGCGAAGAGTGCGCCGGCTGTCCCGGACAGCACGAGCGGCAGCGCCGCGTCGTTCGGCTCGTAGTAGCGCCAGCCCGCCAGCAGCG